>QIHU01000353.1 GCA_003231035.1 Acidobacteriota bacterium | reverse complement strand
TCAGGGCTGGCCAGGGTGCCTTTCACGGACACCGTCCCGGCAAAATCGCCGCCCAGATCGTCGCCGCGTTCGCCCATCGCCAGTTTGGCCAGCCCCCCCAACTGGGTGGTGGCGATGGCGAGTCGAAGGTCGCCGGTCGAGCCATCGAAAGGTCCACCGCCGACCACCGTCATCAACTCACCGAGAGTGGCCCGCATATCGAGATGCTGGCCGTCCCAAGTGGCCTCGAACTGGCCACCTTCGAGAGGTTCTTCACCCAAGGTCAGCTCCGCGATCTGTCCAGACACTCGCCCTTCGGGGTGTGCCAGGGTCCCTCCCAGGGTCGCCGAAGCGCTGAGGTCACCGCCCATCGAGCCTCGCAGCACGGTGGCGAGCGGCTCCTGGCTGAGATCGACGCCGGCCACCTGAGCGGTGAATGCGAGATCTCGCTCACCGCTCAAACCCAGAACTCCCTGCGCCAGAGCGGTGCCGGCGGCCATCTCGACGGCCAACTCTTCGACCACCAGCTCTTCGGGATCGAGGCTGAGTTGCGCGCCCACCGCTTTGAGTTCCACCCCCGACCACTGAGCGGGGGCCACTCGCAACCGCCCCGTGCCACGGATCGCTTTCGCCGGTCCGTCCAAGATCCACTGGCCGGTCAGCGGGCCGGAGAGGGGCATTTCGAATCCGAACAGGGCGATCAACTCGGCACTCGGCCAATCCACGGCGTCAAAGGTCAGGGCGAGGGGGATCTCCCCAGAGGCGGGGGGCTCAAACGGCACCCTACCGGCCATCAACAGGGCTCCTTGCCCCCGGGTCGCTTCCAAGCGTAGCGGCCGCACTCCCCGTGGACTGACCGCCAGCGAGCCGACGACGGAATCCAAGGTGATCGACTCCCCCGCTGCAAAGGGCTTCAGCGTCACCGCCTTGAGGTCGAGGAGGGCCGCCACATCGTAGCCGCCCGAATCGAAGCTCAGCCTTCCCTCGGCCGTTCCGCTTCCCGAGGTAGGGAGGAAGGAAGAGTCGTCCTCCTCCATCGGCGGATCGCCCACCAGCGCGGTCCACCGGCCCAGTTGCGATGTGGTCAGCGAATAGTTGAGCTGGCCGGACTTGCGCGCCAGATCGATCGCCAGCCGGTCGATCACCAACTGGTCCTCTTCAGCGTGGAGGAGGATCCCACCACCGCTGCTGACCACGCCATCGGCGATTAACAACAGGGCGTCGCCCCGCAACGGCAATGGCCTGACCCGCCCTTCGACCTCCGCCTCCGCCTCCGCCTCCGCCACGGTGTCCGTCACCGGCTCCCAACGCACCTCGACCCACCCCTGGCCGGCCAGAAAATCCGCGAGTTCACAGCGGTAGGCTGCTTGGCCACCAAGATGACCGTCGAGGCCAGCGAGAAGGGCCCCTTCCACACCCCTTTGGCGTAGAACCTCCTTGAGGTGTATCTTTTCGAACTGAAGATCCAAGGTCAGCGGGCGCTGCCGCCCGGCTGGAGAATCGGGTGCCGTCAAGTCGATCACCCCCTCGCCACTCACCGTGCCGCCGGACCAGCCGGCCTCGGTGAGGCCGACGCGCAGCGCGGTTTTGTCCAGCCGCAGCTGGGTGACCACATCGCGCAACTGCTCGCCAGCCAATACCAACTCCGCCGAGCGCAGCGCGCCGGTCAGTTCCCACTTGCCGTCGGTCCGATCGTAGCGTCCGTTGAAGCTGTAGCCACCGCTGGCCTGGCCATCGAGATACCCCAAGCGGGTCGCCAGCTCGGCATCGCCCCGCGCCTCGATGGTCAGGTGCACGGTGGGACCGCTCGCTGGCGTGGCTTCGGCCGCCCGGGTGGTCCGGCTCTTCTCCCAATTCACGACGCCCTGAACATCGACCACCTCGCCGGGACCACGCAAGCGCCCGGTGATGATCTCTAGCCCCTTGCGCGGCTCTAGGGCGAGAGCGATCGAACCGGCCGCGGTGTAGGGGTGAGCGCCCGGTAGCTGCACTTCGATCCGCTGCGCGTCCAAGTGACCGGTGAGTCGCAAATCCTCGCCAGCGCCGCTGAGAACGCCGCTGACCTCGTCGGCATTGAGATCGAGGGGCATGCGCAGGTCGGCGAAGATCAGCGCACCCGAATCGACGACCAGATTGCCAATCTCGATTTCGAGCTTGCCACCTCCCCCCCCGGTGCGCGGCCGCGGAAGATCGATCTGTCCTTCCTCGTCGATGGTCAATGCAATCCGTGGCCGGTCGATCCACAGCCGCTCCAGCCGTAGGGAGCGCCGCCACGGCAAGCCGCGCAAACCGAGTTGCACACCCACCGCTTCCGCTTGCAGAAAAGGTGGCCCTTGGGGTTGCGCGCCCGCGACTTCAACGGTGTGTAGCTCTAGGGTCGGAGGCAAGAGATCGAGCGTCACCCCACCGACCGTCACTCGGCGCTCCAAAGCCTCCGTCGCCCGCGCCTCCACCAGCAGGCGGATTCGCTCGGTCGCCGAATCGCTGTTGAGGTAGAGCAGCGCCGCCGTGGCCAAGATTAGTGGGATCATGCAGATCCATACCACCGGCCGGATCAGCCAGCGCCGGAAACGGCCCGGCCTCCGGCGAGCTTTCGAGGTCACGCGGCGCTCTCGTCGTGGCTCTCCCCATGACCCTTGGAAGCATTACCACCACCATCATTCGTCTGTCCACCGTTGCCCGCGCTCTCCTCGAGGGAGCCTCCCAGCTCGCCCCAACGTAGCTTGCGGCGCAGGCTGTCGTAGAAGGTGCGGCCGCTGACTTTGACCAAGCGCACCGGATTGGGCGAGCGGGTGACGCGCAGGGTGTCGCGGAAGCCGAAGTTGGTTCCTTCTTGTCCATCGAGGGTCAGGTAGACCTCCTCACGACGGGTCTCAAGAGTCACTTCGACGAGGCCAGAGTCTGGCACAACGATGGGCCGCAACGAGAGGGTATGCGGGCAGATCGGTGTCATCACCAGCACTGGCAAGGCGGGAGCCACCAGCGGTCCGCCGGCCGACAAGTTGTAGGCGGTCGAGCCGGTTGGGGTCGAAATGATCAAGCCGTCGGAGCGGTAGTTGGCTACCAAGTTCCCATCGACCTTCACGGTCAACTGGATGATCCGCGCCAGGGCGCTTTTGTTGATCACCGCGTCGTTGAGGCTGCGGTAGCGGAGGGTGCCGCCACCGCTGCGCCGCAACTCGATATCGAGCAGGGAGCGCTCCTCGACGACGAACTCTCCATTCAGCAGGGTGACCAACACGGCGTAGAGCTCACCCCGGTTCACTTCGGTGAGGAAGCCCAGATTGCCCATGTTAACGCCCAGGATCGGCGCCTTGGCACCCACCGAACGGGCCACGGACAGAAGGGTGCCATCGCCGCCCAAGACAATCACCAAGTCGTGATCTTGCCCAGGATCGAAAACCTCACCGCCAAAGCCCACCGAACGCGACGCTACTTCGTCCAGCATCACTTCGCAGCCACGCCTGTGCAACCACTCGGCAAGCTCACGGGCGCTGCGAATCGCCGCTCGGCTACTGCGTTTGGCCACCACTCCAATTCGTCGTATTTTGCCCATCAGCTCTCCTCCCTGCTCATCGAATCGCGAGTTCCATCCTCTCGCGCCAGCGGCTTGCGCAGCAAGGCGAACGCCTCACGATTGCCACCCACCCCAGCCACCGCTGAATCGACCAGTGCCACCAGGTCGAGCCCCAAGGCGACCAGTTGGCCCGCGCAATGATCGATCACCTCCCGGCGCACCGTCGGATCGCGCACGATCCCCCCTTTGCCCACCCGCCCACGCCCAGCTTCGAATTGCGGCTTGATCATGGGCAGCAGGTAGCCGCCCGGCAGTAGGTGTGGCAGGAGGGCCGGTACCACTTTGGCAAGCGAGATGAAGGAGACATCGATGGTGATCAAGCCACAAGGTTCGCTCAGGGCTTGCGCCGGCAAGTGACGGGCGTTGACCCGATCCATCACCACCACCCGCTCATCGATCCGCAGCCGCTCGATGAGTTGGCCATAGCCGACATCGACCGCGTAGACCCGCCGTGCTCCTCGCTGCAGCAGACAATCGGTAAACCCACCGGTCGAGGCGCCGACGTCCATACAGACCTGCCCCGCCGGATCGACCTGCCCCGCGAAGTGGTCGAGGGCGGCGGCCAGCTTGCGGCCAGCCCGTGAGGCGAAGGGCTCTTTGCTCCCCAGCAGTCGCAAGCTCGCGCCCTCTGGGGTCGGCGTCCCCGGCTTGTCGACCCGTTGACCATCGACCTCGACCCCGCCGGCCATGACCGCCCGGCGGGCCCGTTCGCGACTCTCGAAGAGCCCTCGCTGAACCAACCGTAGATCGAGGCGCATGGTCTTGGACATCGGTGGTGGGGTCAAACTCCGGCAGCCCTACAGCAGGACCGGCTCAGCGCCGCGCGCGGAGCGATCTCGGGAATTGGCGAAGAACTGGCGCAAACGAAAATAGATACCGGCGGCGTCCAGGCCGAGCGATTGGCGCAACGTCTGCTCTGAGCCGTGCGGTACAAAGCGGTCGGGGATCCCCAAGAGGAGCGTCTCGATCCCTTCCAAACCCATCTCGGCGATCGCTTCCAGGATGGCACTGCCGAAACCACCGGCGAGCGCGTGCTCCTCGACCGTCGCCATGCGCCCGCCGTCGGCCAACTGGCTGGCCAGCATCTCGCGGTCGAGCGGTTTGACGAAGCGGGCGTTGACCACCGTCAAGTCGATACCGTCGCGCCCCAGCCGCTCGGCGGCCTCCAGCGTCGGCTGGACCATCACTCCGAGGGCCCAGACAGTACCGGCGTTGCCGCGCCGCAAGAGCTCGGCCTTGCCAGGAGGCAGGGTGCGTAGCTCGGCGTCGAGCTGCACACCAAAGCCGGCGCGCCGCGGGTAGCGCACCGCCGCCGGGCGATCGAGCGCGCCGGCTGCCGTCGCCAACATGTGTTGCAGCTCGTTCTCATCTTTCGGCGCCATGATCACCAGGTTGGGCATCATCCGCAGGTAGGCGAGATCGAAGACGCCGTGGTGAGACTCACCATCGGCCCCCGCCAACCCGGCCTGATCGATGGCGAAGGCGACCGGCAGGTTCATCCGACAAACATCGTGAAGAATCTGATCGAAGCCCCGCTGGAGGAAGGTCGAATAGACCGCCACCACCGGTCGCAAACCGGCCAGGGCTAGGCCGGCGGCGAAGGTAACACTGTGCTGCTCGGCGATCCCGGTGTTGAACAGGCGGTCGGGGAAGCTCTCGCCAAAGGGGGCCAAGCCGGTTCCATCCGGCATCGAGGCGGTGATCGCCACCAGCCGCGGATCGCGCTCGGCCAAGCGCAGCAGGGTATGGCCGAAGACGGCGGTGAAGGTGGTTGGCTGGCCGGCGGGCCGTTTGTGCGCGCCGGTCGAGGGGTCGAATGGGGGCGGGCCGTGGAACTCGACCGGTTCATCCTCGGCCGGCCTATAACCCTTGCCCGGCTGGGTGATGGCGTGGATCAGCACCGGTCCATCGACCGCCTTGGCCTCTTCGATCACCTCGAGCAGCGCCGGGATCGAATGGCCGTTGACCGGTCCGAAGTAGCAAAAACCGAGCTCTTCGAAGAGGCTCCCGGGGACGAAATTTTGCCGGATTCCCTCTTCGACGGCCCGCGCCACTTCGACCATCCCAGTGCCCACGGCCGGGACCTTTTGCAGGATCCGTTTGAGGTCGTCCTTGAGCTTGGCGTAGTGACGCCCGGCCATCAACTCGGTCAGGTAGTGGGTCAGGGCGCCGGAACTCGGGCTGATCGACATCGAGTTGTCGTTGAGCACCACGATCAACCGCTTGCCGAGATGGCCCGCCTGATTCATCGCCTCGAAAGCCATGCCGGCGGTCATCGCCCCGTCTCCGATGACCGCAACGATGTGATGCTTGCCCTGGCGCAAGTCCCGCGCCACCGCCAAGCCCAGCGCCGCCGAAATCGAAGTCGAGGCGTGGCCCGCCTCCAGAACGTCGTACTCGCTCTCTCCACGGCGACAAAACGGCGACAGTCCACCGTAGCGGCCCACCGACTCCATGCGGTCACGCCGACCGGTGAGCATCTTGTGGGCGAAGGTCTGATGGCCCACATCCCAAACCAGTTGGTCGCGGGGCGTGTCCAGGGCG
>QIHU01000662.1 GCA_003231035.1 Acidobacteriota bacterium | reverse complement strand
GTGCTCTGGTCCAGCGACACGGGGCCGACCCAGCAGCTTTGGGAGATCGCCAACTCGCTGCCGACCTTGAACGCTCTTTGCATCGAGACCAGCTTCGACAACTCGATGCAGGAAATCGCCGACCTCTCCGGTCATTTGACGCCGCGTTCCTTGGAGCGGGAACTCGAAAAGCTGGAGCGTTCGGTGCCGGTCTTCTTGCACCATCTCAAGCCTCCCTGCGTGACGGCGATACGGCAGCAAGTGAGCGCTCTGGCCAATCCGGATCTCGAGTTTCTGGAGCAAGGTCGCCGCTACTCGTTTTCGTGATAGATTTTCGCCCGTCAGGGACCTTGGGACCCCCCAGGGCTGCCAGCCAGGGATGCCAGTAGGGATACTCGGGTACGAAGCGGATTGAAGCGTTGAGCGACCTTTCCAGCGGACTCTGAAACCAGCGCGGGCCCATGCTTTGCAACAGCAGTCGCTGTTAGATTTAGCCTCCAGAGAACCCTCGGCCGCGCCTGAGCGCGGACCTCTTGCCCAGCCCGACGGTCGGGCGAGATCACCGTTGCGCGCGGTTGTGCTCGGTTCCGGTTCCGCCGGCAATGCGGTGGTGGTCGAAAGCGGTGACGGGCGAATCCTGGTGGATGCCGGTTTCTCCTGCAAGCAGATCGAGTTACGCATGGCTGCCGTCGGTCTCGACCCCAGCCAACTCGACGCCATCCTGATTACCCATGAGCATGGTGACCACACCAAGGGGCTCGACCTGGTCAGCCGGCGCTACAGCCTGCCGATCTACCTGACGGCGGGGACGCGCGAGGGATTGTCCTTGAGCGAGACCTCGCATCGCCGCACCCACCTGATTGCCAGCGGGCAACGCGTCGAAGTCAGCGGCTTCGCGGTCGACCCCTTCGGTTTGCCGCACGATGCGCGCGAACCGGTAGGCTTCCTCATCGAGGACGGCGCCGGCCGTCGTCTAGGCTTGGCCGCGGATCTGGGGAGTCGCACGCAGTTAGCATGGGGCCGGCTGCGCGACCTCGATCTGTTGATTCTGGAGGCCAATCACGACCTGGAGATGCTACGCAACGGACCCTATCCCTGGGCGCTCAAGCAGCGTGTCGCGGGTCGCCACGGCCACTTGTCCAACCGCGAAGCGGCGGACGGTCTGCCCGAGTTGCTCAGCGATCGGCTGCGGGGGGTGGCTCTGTACCATTTGTCGAGGACTAACAACCTACCCGCGGTGGCGGCGGCGACGATAGGCGAGGTCTTGGATCGCGAAGGCTCGAAGGCCGAGATCACCGTCTGTGGCCAGAACGAGCCGACCGCGTGGCTCGAAGTTTCTTAGAAAGTTGGCAAGAAAACCGATCGAGGGCCTCAACCGCCCGACCGAGTACGACCGCAATCTGAAGGAGATGATCAGGTGAGAGCCCGAGTCACCGTCTACCCGCGTCCGCGGATTCTAGACCCGCAAGGCAAAGCGATTCGCGAGGCACTGGCGCGGGCCGGTTTCGCCCAAGTCCGAGAAGTCCGTGCCGGCAAGAGCTTCGATCTGGACCTGACTGCCGCCGACGAGGCGGAAGCGCGGTCGCTGCTCGAAGAGATGAGCGAGAAGTTACTGGCCAACCCACTGGTGGAAGACTACGAGATCTCCTTGGAATGAGCCGTCCAAAGGGAGAGGAGGGTTGGCCATGAAGTGCGGTGTTGTCGTCTCACCCGGGAGCAACTGCGACCATGACGTCTATCACGTCCTCAAACATGTGCTGGGCCAAGAGACCCGGTTTCTTTGGCACCGGGACAGTTCGCTCGGAGGGTGCGACCTGGTGGTGGTGCCGGGTGGCTTCTCTTACGGCGATTACCTGCGCGCTGGCGCGCTGGCGGCCCTGTCGCCAGCGATGGCGGCGGTGCGTCGCCACGCGGAGGCGGGAGGGCTGGTGTTGGGGATCTGCAACGGCTTCCAGATCCTGCTGGAAGCGGGGTTACTGCCGGGGGCGATGCTGCGCAACCGAACCTTGCGCTTTGAATGCCGACAGCTCTTCCTCCGTGTCGAACGCGACGATCTGCCCTTTACCAGTCGTTACCGGGCAGGCCAAGTGTTGCGCATGCCGATCGCTCACGCGGAGGGCAACTACGTGGCTGAAGACGAGGAGCTGGATCGGTTGGAGGCGGCGGGCGAGGTGGTGTTTCGCTATGTTGGGCCGGATGGAGAGGTTGACGAAGAGTGGAACGTCAATGGCTCGGCGCGGGCGATCGCCGCGGTCTGCAACCGGGCAGGCAACGTGTTGGGCATGATGCCTCATCCGGAGCGCTGCGCCGAAGAGATTCTAGGCAATATCGATGGGCTCGACCTCTTTGCCTCGATCCTCGACCATGTGGGTCAGCGCAGCCAGAAGGCAGGGTTGGAGGTGGCTCAATGAGCGGCGAGGAAGCCAGTCCGCGGTCGGTGTCACCCCGCGCCAACGAGCCGACGGTCGACGAGGCGTTGGCCAAGGCTCACGGGCTGAGCGACGAAGAGTACGAGCGGTTGATCGGGATTCTCGGGCGCACCCCGACCTATACGGAGTTGGGGATCACCTCTTCGCTGTGGTCGGAGCACTGTTCCTACAAGTCGTCGAAGGTCTACCTGCGAGAGTTCCCGACCACCGGGCCTCAGGTGCTGCACGGTCCTGGCGAGAATGCCGGAGTCGTCGATATTGGTGACGGCTGGGTGGCGGCTTTCAAAGTGGAAAGCCACAACCATCCGAGCTATATCGAGCCCTACCAAGGGGCGGCGACCGGCGTGGGTGGGATCCTACGCGACGTCTTCACCATGGGAGCGCGACCGGTGGCCTGCATGGATTCGCTCTCTTTCGGCGAGATCGACGCTCCGCGGATGAAGTACCTGGTCGATGGCGTGGTGCGCGGCATTGGCGACTACGGTAATTGCGTTGGGATACCCACGCTGGGCGGCGAGACACGCTTTCACAAGAGCTACAACGGCAACATTTTGGTCAACGCCTTCGCCCTCGGCATCGCGCGCCATGACCGCATCCTGACCGCCAAGGCCAGCGGAGCGGGCAACCCGGTCTTGTACGTCGGGAGTCGGACCGGGCGCGACGGGATTCACGGCGCGACCATGGCCTCGGAATCCTTCGGGGAAGATAGCGAAGCCAAGCGGCCCACCGTGCAAGTGGGCGATCCCTTTGCCGAGAAGCTCCTTCTGGAGGCTTGCCTCGATGCGGCGCGCTGCGACGCGGTGGTGGCCTTGCAAGACATGGGGGCCGCCGGCCTCACCAGCTCGGCTTTCGAGATGGCCGGCCGGGGCGGTACGGGCATTCGGCTAAATCTCGAGTCTGAGTCCGTACGAAATCATGCTTTCGGAGTCGCAAGAACGGATGGTGGTGGTGGTCAAGCGGGGCCGCCGTGAAGAGGTCGAACGAATTTTCCGTCGCTGGGACCTCGAGGTGGTGCCGATCGGCGAAGTGACGGACACCGGTCGCGCCCTACTCACTGCTGGCGGGGAAGTGGTCGCCGACATGCCGACCCTGCCGTTGACCGAAGAAGCGCCCGTCTACACGCGGCCGGTCGAAGTACCGGACGATCTGGCCGCCCGTCAGAGTGACCCGGAAGTGCCCGTGGCGGAAGATGCTGGCGGTGTGTTGAACCGTTTGCTTCAGACGCCGCAGCTGGCCAGCAAAGAGTGGATCAGTACGACCACTCGGTGCGCACCAATACGGTGATCGGCCCCGGCGGCGATGCCGCGGTGCTGCGGCTCAAAGGCAGCACCTCCGGTCTTGCCATCTCCTCGGAAGTGAACCCTTCCTACTGCTACCTCGACCCGCGAACCGGTGGCGCGCAAGCGGTCGCCGAGGCGGTGCGCAACCTGGCGTGCGTGGGGGCGCGGCCGGTCGGTCTCAGCGATTGTCTAAACTTTGGCAACCCGGAAAACCCGGAGATTGCCTGGCAACTGCGCGAGTCTATCCGTGGGATCTCCACCGCCTGCCGGGCTCTCGAAGTGCCGGTCGTCTCGGGCAATGTCTCGCTCTACAACGAGACGGACGGCGTCTCGATCCACCCGACACCGACCGTGGTCGTGGTTGGGACGGTGCCGTCGGTGGAGAACTTGCCGAGTTCGCGCTTCACCCGGCCGGACCAGCGCATCGTCTTGCTGGGAGAGACGGGGGCGCAGTTCGGGGGTTCGGCCTACCTTCGGTTGCTCCACGACATCGAGCAGGGGAGACCACCCAAGGTCGATCTTGAAGCTGAAGCGCGGTTGGCTGAGCTGTTGCGCATCCTGATCTTCAATGGGCAGCTTTCCACCGTGCACGACCTCTCCGAAGGCGGCTTTGCCGTCGCTCTGGCGGAGGGCTGCTTCGGTAGCGGTATCGGGGCGCGGGTCCAGGTGCCGATGACCCCCACCGAACTGTTCGAAGAGAGTCAGGCAAGGGCCTTGGTGGCGTGTGCGCCAGGCGAATTGGCCGACCTGATGGAGGCCGCCGAGCAGGCCTCGGTTCCGGCGCGCGAGATCGGTGCCACCGGCGGCAGCGAGATCTTTATCCGAGCCGAAGGTGCCGAAGTGCGACTCGATCTGAGAGAGTTGGAAGAGCGCTGGACCCAGGCGCTACCGCGCGCCATGGAAACTGCCTGAGGGGAAATAAGTCAATGTGCGGCATCTTTGGAATCGAAGGCCACGAGGAGGCGGCGAACCTCTCCTACTACGGTCTCTATGCCTTGCAGCACCGCGGCCAGGAGAGTGCCGGTGTGCTCTCGTGGGACGGTGGCCGGCTTCATGTGGAACGCGGTATGGGCCATGTGCGCGATGTCTTTGATGAGACGACCTTGGCCCGCCTGCGCGGATTCCGCTCGGTGGGCCACACCCGATACTCCACCTCGGGTAATAGTGTCATCGCCAACGCGCAGCCGGTGGTGGTCAAGACTTGCATGGGGCCGCTGGGTATCGTTCATAACGGCAACCTGGTCAATGCGGCCGAGATCCGCGAGCGGCTGGAGAGCGAGGGCTCGATCTTCCAGACCACCAGCGACACCGAGGTCATCCTGCACCTGATGGCGCGCAACCCGCGGCGCAACATCGTGGAGTCTCTGATGGTGGCCTTGTCGCAAGTGCGAGGTGCCTACTCCCTGCTACTGCTCTCGGACTCTTGCCTGATCGCGGCGCGCGACCCCCACGGTTTTCGTCCCTTGTTGATGGGAAGGGTGCAAGGCAAGCCCTGTTTTGCCTCCGAGAGCTGCGCCTTTGACCTACTGGAAGCCAAAGAAGAGCGCGAACTCGGTTTGGGCGAGGTGGTGGTCGCACGAGGTGAGGAGGTGGAGAGCTACCAGTTGCGAGAGGCTGAAGACCCCGCCCGGTGCCTCTTTGAGCAGGTCTACTTCGCGCGGCCGGACAGCAACGTTTTCGGCGATGTGGTTTCCGAGGCGCGGTTGCGCATGGGGGCGCGGCTGGCTCGCGAGGCTCCGGCCGATGCCGATATGGTGGTGCCGGTGCCGGACAGTGGCCTCTTCGCCGCTCTCGGCTACAGCCGAGAATCCGGGCTACCGTTCGAGTTCGGCCTGATCCGCAACCACTACATCGGTAGGACCTTCATCCAGCCCAAGCAGTCGATCCGGGACTTCGGGGTGAAAGTGAAGCTCAACGCCGTGCGCGGGCTCCTAGAGGGGCGTCGCGTGGTGCTGGTGGACGACTCGATCGTTCGCGGTACCACCTCGCGCAAGATCGTCCGCATGGTTCGCGAGGCGGGTGCCGCCGAGGTCCATATGCGCATCCCGTCGCCGCCGACAAGGTGGCCCTGCCACTACGGGATCGACACCCCCGACCGCGATGAATTGATTGCCGCAAATCAGACAGTCGAGGAGATCCGTCAGCACATCGACGCCGATAGTCTCGACTATCTCTCCCTGGACGGCATCTTGAACTGTGCCAACGGCCCGGCGGACAGCTACTGCACCGCGTGCTGGACGGGTGAGTACCGGGTGGGGGTGGGCAGCGGTGGGCGGGATCAAGAGGAAATGTTCCCGATTCGGATGGAGAGCGAGGACTAGTGATCCAGATCGGGTCCAGATTCATCTCGGTGCACGTTGTTCAGCTCCTCGAACAACGGAACGGCGGCGAAGCAGCGCTCCTCCAGCAAGTGCGAGGAGCGCGACGAGCAGCGCCATGCCGTATTGACCCAGAGTCGGGATCGGTGTCGCGAGTGGTCCGGCGTCCGCCACGTCAAAGGGGGCCAACGCGCGAAGAGTTGGTGGCCCCAGCGAGCTTCCATTGAAGATCTCCTCGATCCAGATTTCCGTTAGGTACGCCCCTGGTGGCAGTGCGCCCAGGGTCTCCGTATGGATGATTCCGCTCGGGACCGCGAAGGAACCAGGATTGACCACGAGGTCGACTCGGATCGGTGTCGGAAGACCGGCGACCGGAGGATCGATCGCATGCGAAGCAGTCAGGACGAAGGCGGGAGAGATACTGGAGAAGATGTCCACGAGTAACTCCACGGCATCCTGTGTGGTTGGATTCGGCGGGCTGTAGGTTGCACTCACCGAGACGATTTGGGCTTGGCTGCTGGCGGCGAGAAGAGCAAGCGAGCTTGCGAGGACCATCGAACGAGCTAGGAGTTTCAAGATTGATTCCTCCTCAAGGAGCGGTAAAATATGTTGAAGAAGCATAGACCAAGCGGCGACGCTTTGCAACGTCCACTGAACGCGTTCACCCCCTCTCGACTCCGATGAATGGCCAGGACCCCAAGAGCGCTTACGCCGCCGCCGGTGTCGATATCGACGCGCAGGAAGAGGGGCTGGCGCGGGTCAAGCAGCTAGCTCGGGCGACTTTTACTCCGGGTGTACTGTCGGAGATCGGCAGCTTCGGCGGCCTCTTTCGGCCGGATTTCTCCGCAATGGAAGAGCCCGTGCTCGTCGCTTCGACGGACGGCGTGGGCACCAAGCTCAGGGTCGCCAAAATGGTCGGAGACTTGTCGAGCGTCGGTACCGATCTGGTCAACCATTGTGTCAACGACATCGTGGTGCAAGGCGCGCGACCGCTCTTCTTTCTGGACTACGTCGGAGCCGGAGTCCTCGACCCCGATAAGCTAGCCAGCCTGGTGGAAGGGGTGGCGGCCGGTTGTACCGCCAACGGCTGCGCTCTGCTCGGCGGCGAGACGGCCGAAATGCCCGGCTTCTACCAGCCTGGCGACTACGAGCTGGTGGGGACCATCGTCGGTATGGTGGATCGTCCTCTGCTCCTCGATGGCTCGCGGGTGCGAGTGGGGGACCGGCTGCTCGGCCTCCCTTCCTCGGGGCTGCATACGAATGGCTACTCCCTGGCTCGCCGGGTCCTCTTCGAGCAACTGGGGCTGTCGACTTCCGATCCAATCCCAGGCGCCGCCGACCGGCGCTCGCTGGGCGAAATATTATTGGCCCCTCATCGCTCCTATTTACGTGTCGTCGAACCACTTCTGGGCGATGAGAGGCTGCATGCCCTCGCGCATATCACTGGTGGTGGGCTGAGCGACAACTTACCTCGGGTCTTGCCGGAGGGGGCCGTGGCCGTGGTGCGCACCGCCAGCTGGGAGCGACCGGAACTTTTCCGCCTGATCGCGCGCCATGGGCAAGTTGCCGACGAAGAGATGTTCCGGGTCTTCAACATGGGGGTCGGTATGGTCTTGGTGGTGGAGGCGACCGGCGCCGCTCAGTTGCTCGCCCAGCTCGGTGAGGCGGGAGCCGAGCCCTTCGACCTTGGGGAGGTTGTTGCCGGAGAGGGGCCGGTTGTTTACGCGGCCTCGTGAGGAGAAACAGATGATTGGTCAATGAGCCAAACCAGCGCAACTCCCGTCACCAGGCTGGCGGTGCTCCTCTCGGGACGCGGGAGCAATTTCATGGCCTTGCAAGCGGCCATCGAGAACGGCGACTTTCCGGCCCAAATCGTTCTGGTGTTGAGCGATCGGCCAGGGGCGGCGGGGCTCGACGCGGCGCGTCAACTAGGGTTAACCACCGTTGCGCTGCCGAGGAGGGACGAGCCGAGCCGGCGCGACCATGAGGCTAAGATTCTCGCGGCGCTCGCCGAGGCGCGGACCGAGTGGGTCTGTCTCGCCGGCTTCATGCGAGTGCTTTCGGCCAGCTTTGTCGCGCACTATCCTCGACGGATCGTCAATATCCATCCCAGCCTGCTACCGGCCTTCCCGGGGCTAGAGGCACAGGCACAGGCCATCGAACACGGTGTCAAGGTCTCTGGGTGCACGGTACATCTAGTCGATGCAGGGATGGATAGCGGTCCCATCGTCGTCCAGCGAACGGTGGTCGTAGAGGACTCAGATACCGCTGCTGAGTTGGCCGAACGCATTCTCGAGGAGGAGCATCAAGCCTATCCAGAGGCCATGTCTAGACTCCTATCAGTGCCTTGGCGGGTGGTGGGTCGGAGGGTTTTTTTCGCTCCAAAAAAAAAGTTGTAGAGAAGGCTTGACTCTGGCCGGGCGCTCCCCTACAATCCGCCTTCGCTGCTGGGGGTCACCCCGGCACAAGACCCAGCCCGGCATCTTGCGGGTTCTCTTTGAGACAAGTCCCATAGCCCCCTTTCAGTTGGTGATGCGCTCGCCCTCGATCCCAGGATCGAATGAGTGAAAGTCGCGTGAAAAGAGGTTGACACGGGTTGGGGTCTTAGGTACGATAGAGGTTCGCGCCACGAAAGCGGGCGCCGGTTCTTTGAAAACTGGATAGAGGAAAGTCAACGCCAATTCCTTGGGTGTGTCCTGCCTTTGGCAGGATGCTCACAAGATCGCAATGGATGCGAAAAAATACTAGATGGTCGTTGGGTCTTAGCCGGCCAACGACCTCTTGCCAAGTTTAAACTGGAGAGTTTGATCCTGGCTCAGAATGAACGCTGGCGGCGTGCCTAACACATGCAAGTCGAGCGCGAACGTAACTTCGGTTGCTAGTAGAGCGGCGAACGGGTGAGTAACGCGTGGACAACCTGCCTAAGAGTGGGGGATAACTTGGGGAAACCGAAGCTAATACCGCATTCGCTCCTGGAACTTAGGTTCCTTGAGGAAAGATAGCCTCTGCTTGCATGCTGTCGCTCTTAGAGGGGTCCGCGTCTGATTAGCTAGTTGGCGGGGTAACGGCCCACCAAGGCAGCGATCAGTAGCCGGCCTGAGAGGGTGATCGGCCACACTGGGACTGAGACACGGCCCAGACTCCTACGGGAGGCAGCAGTGGGGAATATTGGACAATGGGCGAAAGCCTGATCCAGCAACGCCGCGTGGAGGATGAAGGTTTTCGGATTGTAAACTCCTGTCAGAAGGGAAGAAAAGGTGGTAGTTAATAACTGCCACCCTTGACGGTACCTTCAGAGGAAGCCCCGGCTAACTCCGTGCCAGCAGCCGCGGTAATACGGGGGGGGCGAGCGTTATTCGGAATTATTGGGCGTAAAGGGCGCGTAGGCGGCCTGTCAAGTCAAAGGTGAAATCCCTCGGCTCAACCGAGGAACTGCCTTTGATACTGTCAGGCTTGAGGCCGGGAGGGGGTGGCGGAATTCCCAGTGTAGCGGTGAAATGCGTAGATATTGGGAGGAACACCGGTGGCGAAGGCGGCCACCTGGACCGGTTCTGACGCTGAAGTGCGAAAGCGTGGGTAGCAAACAGGATTAGATACCCTGGTAGTCCACGCTGTAAACGTTGGGTACTCGGTGCTGCGGGTATTGACCCCTGCAGTGCTTTAGTTAAGTACCCCGCCTGGGGAGTACGGTCGCAAGGCTGAAACTCAAAGGAATTGACGGGGGCCCGCACAAGCGGTGGAGCATGTGGTTTAATTCGATGCAACGCGAAGAACCTTACCTAGGCTTGAACTGTGGCGGACCACACTAGAAACAGTGTTTTCTCTTCGGAGACTGCCATAGAGGTGCTGCATGGCTGTCGTCAGCTCGTGTCGTGAGATGTTGGGTTAAGTCCCGCAACGAGCGCAACCCTTACTCTTAGTTGCCAGCGGGTAATGCCGGGAACTCTAAGGGGACTGCCCCGGAAATCGGGGAGGAAGGTGGGGATGACGTCAAGTCCTCATGGCCTTTATGTCTAGGGCTACACACGTGCTACAATGGGCGGTACAAACGGTTGCGATATCGCGAGATGGAGCTAATCCGAAAAAGCCGTCCTCAGTTCGGATTGCAGTCTGCAACTCGACTGCATGAAGGTGGAATCGCTAGTAATCCCGGATCAGCATGCCGGGGTGAATACGTTCCCGGGCCTTGTACACACCGCCCGTCACATCACGAAAGTTGGCTGTACCGGAAGTCGGTGCACTAACCCGCAAGGGAAGTAGCTGCCCATGGTATGGCTAGCGATTGGGGTGAAGTCGTAACAAGGTAGCTGTAGGAGAACCTGTGGCTGGATCACCTCCTTTCTAAGGGAATCGAAACTCAGAACCTCTTTTTAGAGGCGATGGTTTCGAGAACTAGGTCAATCGTTGACATCCTCTATCTAGTTTCCAGGGAATCGGCGTTGAACCGTCGAATCGCCCTATCTGGGCCTATAGCTCAGTTGGTTAGAGCGCACGCCTGATAAGCGTGAGGTCGGTAGTTCAAGTCTACCTAGGCCCACCATTGGCGCGGCGGCGGCTAGCTGACGACGATTAGGTGTCGACCGGATAGTAAGGGGCTGTAGCTCAGCTGGGAGAGCGCCGCCTTTGCAAGGCGGATGTCGTCGGTTCGAACCCGATCAGCTCCACCATCGATGCACAAGCTGATTCGTGGAGTGGTTCGCTGGGATGCGCGGTTGAGTCGTGGTTATCGATTCCGACTCAAGCGCGGATCCTGATGGATCTAAGACTGGGCTCTTTGACAACTGAATAGGGTTAGAAGTGATAGAATTCGCTGTAAAGCGTGCTCAAGTATTTGACATTGGTCAAGCTACTAAGGGTATACGGTGGATGCCTTGGCGCAGAGAGGCGACGAAGGACGTGGTAAGCTGCGATAAGCTTCGGGGAGCTGCAAACAAGTGTTGATCCGAAGATTTCCGAATGGGGAAACCCGGCAGAGGTCATGCTCTGTCATCCCGGAGTGAATTCATAGCTCCGCGGAAGCGAACGGAGGGAAGTGAACCATCTCAGTACCTCCAGGAAGAGAAAACAATAGTGATTCCGTCAGTAGCGGCGAGCGAACGCGGATCAGCCCAAACCGGTGAAGTGTCAAGCCTGCAAGCGTTGCTTGACCGGTGTTGTGGGACGTTATTGGATCCGATTGCAGTCGGGTCGGGAAGTTACAAAGTACCAATCTAGTCGAAGGACTTTGGAAAAAGCCGTCAAAGAGGGTGACAACCCCGTAGACGAAAGATTAGGTACCTTCCTTATAACGCTCCCGAGTACCACGGGACACGAGAAACCCTGTGGGAATCCGGGTGGACCATCACCCAAGGCTAAATACTACTCTGCGACCGATAGTGAACCAGTACCGTGAGGGAAAGGTGAAAAGTACCCCTGTGAGGGGAGTGAAATAGTACCTGAAACCGTATATCTACAAGCAGTGGGAGCGCTATGGCTTGCCTTCGGGTAAGCAATGCGCGACTGCGTGCCTTTTGCATAATGAGCCGGCTAGTTACTGTCACTGGCAAGGCAAAGCGATGTGCTTAGCCGAAGCGAAAGCGAGTCTGAATAGGGCGATTTAGTCAGTGGTAGTAGACGCGAAACGAGGTGATCTACCCATGGCCAGGGTGAAGCTG
>QIHU01000792.1 GCA_003231035.1 Acidobacteriota bacterium | reverse complement strand
TTGAAGGCCTGGCCCTTGCCCGGTTTGACGAATTCGTTCTCTACAATGGAGTAGGGATCGTTGTCCAAGATTACTTTGAGACCGGTCTTGAGCTGGTTGGTGGTAAAAGTAGCCATCGAGTTTCCTCGCGAGGATAAAAGTGGAAGCGATAACTAGGCAGCCTAGAGACAAACGCCCATACCGGGGTGGAGACCGAACGGCATGATATCGAAAACCGAGCTTGTAGCGGAGACTTTACCTGTGCGGGAGGATCGTTGCGCCGAGGAGGGATGGCGCGGTGAGCTGTCGCGGGCGGTGAGCGACCCGGAAGAGCTGCTGACGATGCTGGGCTTGCCGCGGGAACTCCTCCCCGCGGCCACGGCGGCGGCGCGCCGGTTCCCGCTGCGGGTACCGCGCGGTTTCGTCGCTCGCATGCGTCGCGGTGACCCCAACGACCCGCTGTTGCTCCAGGTTCTGCCCCTGGGGCGAGAGCTCGAAGAGGTGGCCGGCTTCGTGGGCGACCCGGTCGGTGATCTCTCAGCGGCCGCTGCTCCGGGCCTGCTCCACAAGTATCAGGGGCGGGCGCTATTGATCGTCGCCGGGGGGTGCGCGGTCAACTGTCGCTACTGTTTCCGGCGCGAGTTTCCCTATGCCGACCATCCCTTGACCGGTGCCGCCCAACGCCAGGCTCTGCGCTACCTCGCCGCGGACCCCACCTTGAGCGAGGTGATCCTCTCCGGCGGGGACCCGCTGCTATGGGGCGACGGCCGGTTGGCCGCGCTGGCCGAGGAGCTGGCGCGCATTCCCCACCTGCGCCGGCTGCGGGTGCACACTCGGCTGCCGATCGTCCTGCCCGAGCGAGTCGACGATCGGCTGCTCGGCTGGCTCACCGGCACGCGCCTGCAGCCGGTGATGGTGGTCCATGCCAACCATCCACGGGAGATCGATGGCGCCGTCGCGGCGCGCCTTCGTCGCTTGCGCGAGGCGGGCGTGACGGTGCTCAATCAAGCGGTCCTGTTGGCCGGGATCAACAACTCAGCGGCGGTTCTTGGTGAGCTTTCGGAGGTTCTGTTCGCCGCCGGGGTCTTGCCCTACTACCTTCACCTCTTGGATCGCGTCCGCGGTGCCGCACACTTCGAGGTTGAAAAGGCGCGGGCGGCGCGGATCGTGGGCGAGATGGCGACGCAACTGCCAGGCTATCTGGTCCCCAAATTGGTCCGCGAGGAGGCCGGACAGAATGCCAAGGTACCAGTCGAGTTGCAGGTTTCGGCGTAACTTTCTCTTGGCTCGGCACGTTATTCGACACAGGTGGCGCGGGTCAGATCCGCAGTGCGACACCAAGGTTCAGTTCCCATGGGAGGCGATGTGAAAGCGAAGTTGATGCTGGTGACCCTGGCCGCCCTCGCCGTGGTGGCGGTGCTCTTCGGGGTCGATTTGGCGCCCAAGGTCGAGAGCGACTTCTTCTTTTCCACCGACGATCCCCAGATGGCGACCTCGGCGCGGATCGAGGAACTCTTCCCGGCCAGTCCGCAGCTCTTCCTGCGCGCGGCGGGGGAGGTCCATTCTTCCGACTACGCGGCCTCGATCGCGACCTTGACCGAAGAGTTGAAAAAGCTTCCCGGAGTGAGCGCAGTGTTCAGTTTGGCCTCGGGTCCCAAGACACCGGAGGCGACGTTCGGTAGCCCCTTTTGGGGTCGGCTGTTGGTGGCGCAACCGGCCGATGGCACCGATCCTCTGGCCACCAGTCTGGTGGTCTCTCTTCTCGAAGCGAGTGTGCCCGAGACGGTGCGCGCGGTGGAGGCACGGGTGGAAACTTCACCGCTGCCGGTCGAACTTTCCGGGGTGCCCTACGTGGTGGAGCTGGTGCGCCGCTACCTGCTGCGCGACCTCAAGATTTTCAGCGCGGTCGCCATCCTCCTCTTCGCGCTGATGGTCGGCCTCCTCTTTCGCTCGGCTTGGATCGTGGTGGGAACGTTGGCCACCTGTCTTGTCGCCTGTGCCCTTACCCTGGCAATCCTCGCCTTCTTCTCCGTGCCTATCGGGGTGCTGACTGCCAACTTGGTCACTATCGTCTTCGTTCTCACCCTCTCGCACATCGTCTTCTTGACCTCGAACTGGCGGCTGCTTGCAAGCCAGGAAGGTGGAGAGGCCGAGGTAGTGCAGCGGGCGATGCGCGCCACCTTCGAGGCTTCGTACTGGAGCATGGCGACGACCTTTCTCGGCTTCTTGAGCCTCCTCTTCGCCGCCGCCAAGCCGATGCGGGAGCTGGGGATCTCCGGGGCGCTGGGGGCGCTGGTCGCCATCCTGCTCGCCTACGGTCTTTACCCGCTCTTCTTGCGCGATCTGCGACCGGCGAGTGGGGTCGCTAGAGCGGGTGACGTGGTCTCGATGGCGACACCGATCGCCGCCGGAGGTCACCGGCTCGCCATCGCCGTGGTCGCCCTCTGCCTCCTCGCCGGCCTCGGTGTTGGCCGGCTCAACACCGATCCCGGCCTACTCTCCTTTTTCAAGCCGGGAAGCGAGCTGCGCAAGGGTCTCGACGCGATCGATCGTGACGGTGGGTCGAGCCCTCTTTCGATCGTCGTCGCCGATCCCGGCGGCGGCCGGCTCGACACCGCCGAGGCGATGGCCAAGCTCGATGCCTTGCAGGCGAGCTTTGAGGCCGACCCGGCGAGTGGCGTGGTCCTCTCGGCCTCGCCGCTGGTCGCCGAGGCCCGAGCGAGCTCACCGTTCGTCGCCCTGTTGCCCGCGCGGGGATTGCTCGACTTGTTGGCCAGCCCGGCCTTCGAGGGAGTTGCCCTCGCCTTTGTGACCGAGGATCGCACCCAGGCGAACTTCATCCTGCGCATGCGTGAGTCGCAGCGGTACGAACGGCGCGAGGTGGTGGTCGAGCGGCTGCGCGCGGCGGTCGGCGAGGCCGGCCTGGAGGCGCGCATGGTCGGAGGGCTCTACGAGTTGCAAGGTAAGCTTTCGGGGCTGGTGGCGGGCAGTCTCGCCACCGGGCTAGTGGGCTTGCTGCTCCTCTTTGTCTTCATCGCCGCGCGCGTCTCGCGACAGCTTCGCACCACGGTGGCGATGGTCGCCGGCTTGATCCTGGTACCGCTCTTCCTGCTCGGAGCGATGGGTTGGCTACGGCTGCCGCTCGACATTATCTCGTCGCCGGCCGCCAACATCGCCATCGCTCTGGGGGTCGACTCGATGATCCATCTGGCCACCGCAGTGCGTCGCGGGCGGCGCGCCGGGTTGCCCTTGGCGCTCGCTTGGGCCCAAGGGCGGAGGCAGCTGGTGCGCCCGGTGCTCGGTGCCACCCTGGTGGTGGCCAGCGGCTTCGGCATTTTCGCCTTGTCGAGCTTCCCGCCGACCCAGCGCTTCGGCATCGCGGTGGTCCTTGGAACCTTGGCCGCGGCGACGGTGACCTTGACGGTCTTACCCTGGGGAGCAGTGGGCGGAGGGGGTGGCGAAGGCTAACCCCCTGGATCGTCTGAGCGCACCAGGTAGGTCTCGCTTCCAACCACCTGCGGATCGAGCGAGAACTCGTAGAGTTCCAAGCCGCCGAACAGCGCGCGCACCTGCTCGAAGCCGGCCGCTTGGAGTTTCTGGACGATGGGGATCGCCGTGTTGCCGTTGTGGTCGAAGAGGACCACCGGCTTTTCGTCTTCGGGCTCCCAATCCTGGCCGGGCCACCGCCGGGCCCCGGCCAGGCTGAGCGGGCCGGGAGTGGGGCGCACGTCGAACAAGTGCAGCTCCTGCCCCTTCTTCAGCCGGCGAAAGAGGATGAAGGGGGAGATCTCGAGCGCCGGCTCGAACTGGACGACCGGTTTGCGGTCTTCTCGCATGTAGGTGGGCATGAGGGGGCTGTTAGGCCATCTTCGACTGGTGATCGGCCCACACCAGCCCCGAGATCAGCTTGGGAAGGAAGCGGGTCGCCTTGGGCGGCAGCATGTCGCCTTGGGCGATGGCGCCGGCAAATTCGTTGGGCGACATGGGCGGCAAGGCGAAGCCCACCTTGAGTTCCCCTGCGGCCAGCTGCTCGCTGAGCTGTGCGGGGTCGGAGCGGTAGACGACGGTGCCGTCGGTGGCCGCCGACTCGCCCAAGCCGAGGGCCGGGAGGACGACGCCGTGGAGCAGCGAGACGCTGAGCCTCTTGGCGTTCTCGGGGATGGTGGCCCCGGCCTGGCTGGAGTCGAGTTGCCAGATCTCCGGTAGCCGTCCCACCTTCCACACGCCCAGCGCCGGTTGTGGCGCGATGGCGACGGCGGCGGCCAGCTCACTCATGTCTTTGGCGCCGACCGGGCGGGTTTCCACCACCAGGTGGGCCGCGGCCGCGATATCGATTTTCTGGCGCAAGGCTCGGTGGATGGGGTCGATGGTCAAACCGGGGGAAGAGAGGCTGGTGATGACCGCCATCTTGGCGCTCGCCGCGCTGCCCTGGGTCGCGCCCGACTGTTCGGCGTAAAGGCGGGCGGTCTTGTAGCGATGATGGCCGTCGGCGATGGCCACCGGTAGGGGAGCGAGCAGCTCCTGGTAGGCGGCGATGCGCTCGCTAGCGTGGATTCGGTAGAGGCGATGGCGGTGACCGTCGGCGTCGGTGTGTTCGGCCACAGTCTCGGCACCGTCGAGATCGTCCTCGATCAGCGCCTCCAGCCGCCCTTCGTCCTGGGAGAGGAAGAAGACCGGTTCGAGGTCGATCTTCGTCGCTTCCAGCAGAGCCACGCGATCGGCCAGCGGCTTGGCCAGGGTCTCTTCGTGCGGGCGGATGATGCCGGCATCGGGTGCTTCCAGGCCGGCCAGTCCACAGATCCCCAGCCGCCTGCCGCCGTCTGCTAGTTCGGTCGAAAAGATGTAGAGGCTCGGCTCGTCGTCGCGCAGCACGACGCCGTCGCGCATCCACGAGCCATGCAGCCGGGCCGCGGCGCCGTAGGCGTCGCCGCCCTCGTCGGCCAGGGGTCTAGTCAGATGGCTGAACTGGTGCGGCGAGATGGCGTGCAACTCGTCGCGCGCCGCATCGTCCAGCTGGTCGTAGGGTTGGGCCGCGAGAGGGTCGATCTCGACGCTGGGTCGGGCGTAGCGAATGCCTTGAAAGGCGAAGAGGCGCATGGTTGGCTCCTGGTTGAATAACTCCTGGAAGCAGGGAGACAAGTCTATCCGGGTTGCGCCGCCAAGGCCCAGATCGCGCACTCGCGAAGCGCGATCTGGGCGGCTACAAGGGGTGACCCTACTGGGGCAGAATCAGGGTCTTGGGATTGTTCATGCTCCAGTTGAACCAGAAGGTGTCGAACCCGTCCACCCGTTCGATCTTGGCCCCCTCGCCGCCGACGAAGTGTCCGGCCTTGGTGTCAAAGGCGGCGCCAGAAGCGGTGTCGACCCAGTGCTCGCCATCTTGCTTGAACTGACCGCCGACGAAGGCCAAGGTCGAGTAGAAGATCTCGACTCCGGTGGGGCGGTAGAGGAAGAGCTGGCGCTTACCGAGTTCGACCACCCCACCGCCCTCGAAAGCCGAGAAGGGCACGGCGTAGGCTTTGCCTGCCCGGTGAAAGGAGTAGATCGGCTCTTTGGTCGGCAGCCGGTCGTCGCTGGCTTCGAGGCCGCGAAAGCCCTCGTCGGACTTGAAATAGTTGTCGTAGGGGTTGTTCTCCTCGTGTTCCACTCCGTCCACGGAGAGGACCAAGGTGTTGGGATGGTCGGCAACCCAGTTTTTCCACTGGGCCTTTTCTCCCAAGGGCAGCTCGCGCAGGGTCGTCCCCTTGAACTCTCCCGCCAGCGAGTCGCCGCTCATGATCGACCAATAGCTGTCGGTCTCTTTGTCTTGCATGATCAGCGAGGCGTGCATCAACCCACCCGAAGCCTCGAAGTTCAGTTCCTTGTCGTTGTAATCGCGGCCGTACACGACGGCCGTATTGGCCAGCGGTCACCACACCGCGGCAAAGGAGCGCTCTCCGATCTTGTCGTTGATGACCTCGTGACTGTTGAGCAGATTGAGGCTGTAGGCTTTGGCGATGCCGTCGATTTCGACGCCGAAGATCCAGGCATCGTCGGAGATCTCCGCCTCTTTGGCGGTGACGAAAACGGGCTCGTCCACCGAGGCGATCATCCCCCGGGGAATGATCTGCTTGAAGGTGTCGGGCATGTCGGGGTGGGG
>QIHU01000309.1 GCA_003231035.1 Acidobacteriota bacterium | reverse complement strand
CCTGCCAGCGCTCGGCCGGGTTTTGCCCGTCGCGCCGCGTGGACTGGCTCCAGACTCGATCGATGTCGGCCAGCACCGCCTCGGAGACGGCTGCCAGGCTCTTGCCGCGCGGCACTGGGGTCATATGCTGGAGCCGAATCCCCTTGCCCCGAGACTCGACCGAGCCCTTGTCATGGCCTTGGCCGGGACGGGCGAAGCAGGACTCGTAGAGGTAGTGGCTCACCAGAGCCTGAAAGCGCTCGGTCAGCTCGACCTTGAGGCCGACCCGACGCTTCACCGCCGCGCTGAGATTGTCGTAGACGATCCGCTCCGGTACGCCACCGAAGTGGCGGAAGGCACGCACGTGGCCATCGAGAAAGGCCAGCTGGTCACAGCGGTCGTAGATCCAAACAAAATCGCGTTTCGAGTACGGCAAACGCAGCAGAAACTTCCACGCCGTACGCCGTGCGCCCAAGATATCCACGGTGACCTCGAAGAAGTCCACCTGGGCCTCCTTGCCCGCTCGATGGAGCAATGGAATGAAGGTCTCGGCCCGCTGCCGGCGCCACTCGCGAAGCCAACCGCGTACGCTCGTCAGCCCGACCGTGTAGCCCTCTTCCACCAGCTGACGGTGCAGTCGGCTACCGGTGAGGCGCTGCTTGCGCGTCGTGCGCGGTGACCACGCCTCCATCAGCGCCTCAAGACGAGGCGCCACCTGCTCCAGCACGGGACGCGCTCGCGAAGCCTTCTCGATGCGTCGCGGCTGCGAGAGGTGAAGGTACTTGCGCACCGTATTGCGGCTGACTCCCATCTCTCGCGCCACCGAGCGCCGCGAACGACCCTCCACCAGAACCTTGTGTCGAATAACATGTACCTGATCCATCCTCAGCATCCTTCCTCCGGCGACTCCAAGTTATTTTTAGCAACTCGAAGCTACCGGCATTGGGGCCGAGGGTGGGTCAGTTTCTAAGCGATGGGTGGGTCAATTTCCGAGCTATGCGTCCAGCTCTGGGAAGGGCCGGAAGATCGAGCGGTTCCCAAGTGGCACGCTGGCGTCCGAGGACGCCGCGTTGCGCCCGGACTATCTCCAAAGTTCCCTGCATCGTCAGCAGGCCCGAGAAGCCACGCTCGGGGAACCTAGAGATCTCCAGGGCGGGATCTTCCGCGGTGATGGGTAGCTGTTGGGTGGTGGATACACCCAGAACCGTCATCGCACGACCGAGCCCGGTGACCGGGCGGCTGTGGATCCGGCCTTCATTCCGCCATTGCTCCAGGGGCAAGCCAGAAAGCTGCTCGATCTCGCCGAGAAGCCTCTCGACGGCTTCAAAGGAGTACGGACTGTCCTTAGGGGCGCCCTGGACGAACTGAGGGGAGAGGAAGAGCAGCGGGTGACCATCGAAGGCCTGGGCCTTCCATAGGGGCTCGAGATCCTTCAGGCACCGCCCGAGGCGAACCGTGTGCTGGTCGTAGTTGACCTCCGCCAGCCGCGAGAAGTTGCTCACCGTGATCCCGAGGCGTACGAGGCAGGAGGGGGCGGCGACGAGCCGCTCGACCTCCGGCGCACCGATTCCTCGGTTCCAGCCCAGTGACAGCATGTAGGAGCGAATGCCCCGAGTCTGCCAAAGCCCGTGACAAAGGCGTGCCAGGCCGGGAAAGGCGAAAGGGTCGGAGGCGGGGAAGGGGAACCAGTAGTTGGCAAACAGGGAGATTCCCTTCTCCTCTTCGACCTTCTTTAGTTGCCGTACCGACTCCAGAAGAAGGTCGGGGCTCGCATGCACCAGCCCCTGTTCAGGCGATTCGGAACAATGACTACACGCCTCGGCACATCCATTGGACAGCTCTATGACGTCAATCTCGATGTCCTGAAGAGCAGGCATCACGATCCCCTTTTTTCTGCCTCTTGTCATCCCTATTCTATATATCCAGGCCCGACAGGCAAATCCGTTCTCTCTTTGTAGGAAATACGGGCCGGCTCAGGGTTCCTTTTTCTCGGTCTCTGGGTCCGAAGGATAGATCCGCTCCTTGGTGCCGTTGGTGAAGAGTGTGACGGGGCCGTCGGACGAGATGTTGAGCACCGGCCAGTTGGAACCCAGGCTGAGGATGGCGGAAGACCACCTGCGGGTTCCGGGCTGGATGATCTCCCTACGCATATCGTCTTCGTTGCGGATTCTCGATTTGCTACCGTTCTCGCGGGCGAGATCGAATGCCTCGTTTGCGTTGACGGAGATCTTGTAGCCGTAGCCGAGGACATTGCCACTTTGCGAGACGACGCAGCAACCGTCGATCTGAGCCACACTCACCAGCGAGTCTGTCTCTGAGGCTTGGATATCTCGCATGTCACCGGAGTCGATCATCTTGATAAAATACTTCTTTCTCTCGTCGCCTTGGGCCCACTCCTTGATTGTACCTTCGAAGTCGACGACCACAAACATCCCGCCTTTGCGGTGGGTGTGCGAGAGCCGCTCTGCTGCTTTTAGCAGGTCTTGTGCCAACTCCTGCGAAATCGGTGTGCCACCTGCCTCGTCGGTGATCTTGACGATCGTCTGTGCTGCACTTTCGCGATCGTAGAACTCCCAGGCTCTGCGCCGGTAGACGGCACTAACGCGGCCGTCGGTGATCAGCGCCGCATTGCCCTTGCCGTTAGTGACACCGACGACGCAGCGATTGATGTCAGTGGTGAGGCCGAAGTAGGCGCGGTAGCCGAGGTCGCCAGCTGGAGGGCTTCCCTCCTGAAACCAGCCGATCTTGCCGACGATCGCCCTTTTCACGAAGCCAATGCCGATCGCGGGATGGACGAAGGTGGGGTCGAGATCGATGAGGTGGAAGCCGTCGCCAGGTGATGGAAAGCCCCACTTGTCCATCAAATAGGTCTTGACGTCGCCCGGTTCCTGCTTTCCATTCCTATTCTTTTCCTCCTCTTTCACCTTTTCCTTCTCGTTGGTGTCCACTACAATATCGTACGGCAGAATCCCTCGCCCTGTTTCCCAACGCTGCAACTCGTAGATCTTGGCGTGGTATCCGAGTAGGTTGGTTTCGGGATCTCGAACGAGGTCCAGATAGGACACGGGGCTGCTGGAGATCTCGATCTCCGGAACGGTGACAAAACCGACCGACTCCAGATAGGAACTCTGACCCAGAACGAAGGCGGTTTGTGGAAAATGGTGCTCCACCTCACTCTCCGCGGCCTGCTCCAGAATCCGGGTCAAGGTGGCCAGAGCCCAGGCGGGAATACTCTTGCTGTCGCGGATCTCGTTCCAGAGCTTCTTGCCCCGAGGCGTATTGCGGAAGCGCAGCTGGAGTGTCTCGCCCTGGCTCTGTTCCGGGAGGTCGACGAATCCAGCCTGCTGAGGCGGATTTCTTGCCTCTGATTCGGCAATTGAATCTAGGGCGGCGATGTTCGACTCGTCGGCGAGCAGTGATTCTGTGGACTCACCGGCGTCGACTACTGGCTCGTCCGGTGAATGAGCTCCCTTCTCCGTGCTTCGAACTCGGTACCTCGCGAAAGCCTCGCGCACAACCTCGTGCTGACGGTGACTCAGGCAGTTGATGGCTTCGTGCAGCGCTTCCAGCTCTGCAGCGTCTAGGGGCAACTTGGCTAGTGCAGTGAGCCCATACGGAACTCCTTTCTCCAAAGTCGTGAGCGTGTAGAAGGCCTCGGTCTTGTAGAGCCGCATGTAGAAGATCGCGCTCTGCAGCATGGTGTGTACGTTCTTGGTGACACGGTCGAGAAAATCGCTCGACCTGGGCCACGTGGGAATCTTCAATTGAAAGAAGATGCTGTTCTGGGCGCTGTCCAGTGCGTCGAGGTCGGCAGGTCTGTGCTTGAGCTGTTGCTGGAGCGCCTCGTAGGTGGGGAGCAGCTTGCGGATTTCCTTTTCTTTTTCGGTGACGAGGCTGTAGAGCTTTGCCGCGAGTCGAACGCGCTCGCTGGCCCCGTCGGCCTTCGTCTGGTCGTGGCACAGCGGTGCCACGATCTTGGTGATGGCTCGCAGCGCATTGTCCGGGACCAGCTTTTCGGCCAAGGAGGACGGTACGGTCGTACTGCGCGAATCGCTGTGGTGGATGCCATCGCCGAGAAAGAGCGAGAATTTGGCGTCGCGGTTCTCGGTGAGGCGGTCGGCGGTGCGCAACAGCCAGGCGTTCAGGGTGTTCTTTTCCTGGAATATCTGCCGGTACGCCAGCATCAGTAGGTGGTTGAACGAGGGCGAGTCGTGGGGGGCGAAATAGACTTTCTTATTCTTGCGGTGACGGTTGAGATGGTCGTGAACCGTCTCGTGTGTGACTCCGGGTTTGGAAATGATCTTGGTGATTCGCGTCCGGTCGTAGGTGAAGTAGTGCGCTGCGAGGAGTGGAACGAGTGGGGCTTCGCTGGTACTGGCCTTTCCTTTTGCGGAACCGACGGCCACGATTTCCTCGTAGAGGCTGGCCTGTGATGCGGCTAGATGGAGATCCAGATGGACGGGGTGCTCCTGGCCTCGGAACTCATTGTGATACTCGCTGTGGACCGACTCGAAGCGATCCGGAAGGCTCTGGCAGACTTGAAGGTAATTACTGAACGGTTGCCGGCTTTTCGAAGGCATGGTAAGGAATCCCCTTGCGGAATCGGCCGCGGAACTGATCTGTGAAGGTATGGACCAACTGATTTTACAGAGAGATTTGGGTAGCGAGAAATAGCGGAAGCTCGATAACCGGAAAAAGGGGTCTGGTTTGGTTGTGAAATCGATGATCCTGGGGCCAGAGGGTTGTTGCTTTTCGGTGTTGCCGGCCCACAGACTGACTGCTACCCTCCAGCCCCTTCGCCCGCGCTGAGGCTCGGCATCGATGGACACACCGATGCGCAGGCCTCCGCCGGCCGAGGTTCCAACCGAATCGATTTGAATCGCGCCTCTCCGTTGTCTTCGTCTAGCGTGAGAGCGTCGGAGGGAGAGACTCCGAAGCGTGACCGAGCCAAGACTCAGGCCCGCTCGGCTTTCACGGCGGGCCTGGCCGAGTGGATTGGCTAGTGAAGCTGCTTTCAGGCAGAAGAATGCCGTACCCTCCCTGAGAGAGCCCAAGAAACCTAAAGGCCGAAGACTTTGGTGCTCGATCAGGCCCTCAGTCGGGAGCCTGTCTCTGTTGCACGAACGGCAAAGGTGGCGGGAAGCACCATACTCCATCGCAGCGATCTGAGCCGAAGGCCATCTGACGAGCTGACGGCGGCCAGAAACAGCCGGCCAGAGCACCTGGAAGGGCCGTGGAAGGCCCTCAACACTTGAGCCCGCAGGCTGGGCTTGGGTCAGAGGTGATTGAGGGTAGAGAGAACGGCTGGAGTGCGGGGAGGGAGTTAACTCAGGCAGGGGATCGCAAGACTCTGCACCGCCCGCCGCTTCGCCCCCTCGCCCCGACGGTCGTACCGGGCGGTCGTGGTCACATCGGCATGTCCAGCGAGCCGCTGAACGGTGAGAACGTCTTCGCCAGCATCGAGCATGGTCGTGACGAACGTACGCCGAAGATCGTGCGGAGAGAACGGCTCGATTCCCGCCTCTTCCTGCCGCCGCCGGAGGATGTAGGCGACCGATTCGCCCCGCAGCGGTGAGACTCGCACTTCGCCGGCCTGGCTGATGGGACAGAAGAGCGGACCGTCGCCGGTGCCTCGGTGCTCCAGCCAATCGTTGATCAGCCGGCAGCCGCTCTCGGTCAGGTAGACGGTGCGCTGCTTGCGGCGTTTGCCGTTGACGAGGATGGAGCAATCGACCGGATTGAAGTCGTCGACGGTGAGCCGTACCAGCTCAGTTCGCCGGAGGCCACAACCGTAGAAGACGGCGAAGATGGCCGCTTCGCGGGCGCCCTTGGCGGTCCGGTCATCAGTGTAGACTTGAAAGAGCCGGCGGATCTCCTCAGCCGTCAGTGCCCGTCCGCTGAGCAGCGTTGAGGAGCGGACGTTCTCGACATCGGCGGCTCGGTGGCAGGCGTCGGCGTCGAAGAGGCCGAGGCGCCAGGCTTGTTTGAGCACGCCGCGCAGGGCGGAGAGCATCTTGTTCACGGTTGAAGGTTTGTAGCGTTTGGTCAGCGCCAAGCGGACGGCCATGCTGTCGCCGTAGGTGACCTGGTGGTGCGTCACGAAAGGAGGATTGCAATGGACTGAGTTAGTTCTATGACCTCCTGGGTCTCGAAGGCCAGCGGGTGCGAGTCCCGCCTGGGGA
>QIHU01000062.1 GCA_003231035.1 Acidobacteriota bacterium | reverse complement strand
CCTGCACGTGCGGTCGCAGCCCTTCCTCCGTCCAGTCCGGCAAGTCGAGCCGGTGCTGGCGAGCCAGATCCAGAATCGTACTCAGCCGAATGTTTCCGTCCAAGTGCCGATGAAGCTCAACCAACGGATACTGATTTCGCATGGCGAAGGAGTCTACTGGATCGCTGTGGAGCGTAGCGACACCTCGTCGGGGGGCCTGGGCAAGAACCCCGTTTCTTGCCCAGGCGGGGGCTGCGCGACAGCCCCCAAAATAAGAAGGACTAGGCCGCGTAGCGGCCTAGTCATAGATGCCGTCCGCGAACCATTCCTGGCTGCGCCGTTCCTGATAAATCCGATAAATACCACCATCGGACAACTCAACATCCCAGTAGTCGCGGTCCACGGGATGCTCGCTCCACCACTCCTCCTCAAGATTCCAGGGGCCGGAGGCGACCCGAACTTTTCCTTGAATCGTGGGTCGCTTCGCTACGTTTTCCGCCTCCTGGGAGTCGTGAGGCTGGTTGGCGATGGAGAGCAAGCGCAGGGAGGGGGGTGGAGGCTTCTCCGCGACCTCCCTACTGGCGGAACCGTATGTGGCCTTGGGCTCGCAAATGGTGTCTGCCGCAGCGATGGGGTGGGGCCGCGGAAGATGGGCGGTAATGACCTCTAGCGGGATCGCGGGCCGAAAGGTTCTGGCGCCGAGGAGGCCGCGCCCTCGGGATGGTGGGGAATCGAATTCGGGGGGTGGCGGGGGGGTGTAGGGTTCCAATTGGAAACCTTCCGGGCGGTGCGCGTCGAGAGGCTTGGGGGAGCCCACTCGGCCGGGGCCGAGTAGAGCGAAGAGTCTGGCCAAGGTGGCGGCAAGGCGGTCGGGGGAGAGCGTCGCCGGACCGAAGAGCGATAGCTGTGTCTCTGGAGATCGATCGGGGTGTGCGGTGAACGAGAAACCGACCACCGGAGCGCCGGGGGGGCGAGCTTCGAGTTCCAGGCGGACTAGGGTCAGCAACGTTTTGGTGTCGCGGGTGGGGGCGGGCAGCTCGATCGCTCGCTCGTAGTGGCCGTCGGGTTCCAGCCGCAGGGCAACCTCTAGCCGCCGACAGGCCAACCCTCGGCCGCACAGACGGTGCGCTAGACGATCCAGTGCCGCCCGACCGACGAAGAGGAAGGGTTCGAGTGAGACCAGAGGCCACTCTAGGGTCATGCCCTCGCGGAAGGTGGGAGGCGGTTGGCGCGGAATCAGCGGTTGCGCGTCCATGCCGCGGGCGATGCCGTGGAGTTCGCTGCCGGTGCGGCCCAAGCGGCTGGTGACCTCGGCGGATGGAAGGCGGGCCAACTCGCCGATCGAGCGCACCCCCCAACGTTCGAGTGTGCTGGCGACTTCGGCCTCGGGAGCCAAGCGCGCCAAGGGGAGCGGTGCCAGAAACTCGGCCTCTCCGCCGGGGGGCACCACGGTTGGCGAACCCGGAGAGTCGGCGGCAACGCGAGCCGCCAGCTTGCTGGAAGCGATGCCGACCTTGGTCGGTAGCCCTTCGGCCTGGGTTGCCTCCATCAAGGCGGCGCCAATTTGAACCTCGCGAGCAAACCGGCGTTCGAGCCCGAGTACGTCGAGGTAGACCACGCCGTCCTTGGCCTCTTCGCTACGCGGTGAAATTGTCTCGGCTGCCTCGATCAAGGCCTCTTGCGCTGAACGTTCACACTCCGCGTCACGGGGCCGGGCGGTCAGTTTAGGTAGCAGGAGGCGAGCCTGCGGCAGGGTGAAACCCGGTTTGAGTCCGGCTCGCCGGGCTGGCCGCGTGGCGGCTACCAGCCGCGCGGTGTTGCCGTTGCCCTCGAAGATCGCTACCGCTTCGTGCGCCAGTTCCGGTTCACTGCGCAAGCGTGCGGCCAAGGGGAAGAGGGGGACGACCAGGCAAGCGAGGCGGGTCAACCTGTCTTACGCCAAGACTGGAGCGCCGCAGGTACTTCGGATACCTGCCGTACTGGCGCTGGTACTACTGGCGCTGGCCGCGCGGTGGTGGTTTCGCCGCCGTCGACGGCGTTCACCACGGCGGCAGTGGTCAGAGTCCAGCTTTCACGATCGCCAGGTGACTGGCCACGCCGCTTCTGTACCTCCCACTCGATGCGCAGCCCGGTGAACCGGCGAGGAGGGGGAGGGGACCCCGACCTGTGCTCGGACCAAAGGGGGCGGCTCATTTTGGGCATGACGACGGTGGTTGCCGTGGTCCCACTCACTCGGTAGGGGGCGGAGACCAGAAGGGCGGCATCGCGGTCGCGCGCCGTGCGCGCCAAGCGCAGCCAGCTGGCCTCCGCACCGCGACCACCGGGGACTGGCGGAGATCCGAGGTCGAGCGCCACCAGCGGGAAGCCGCTGGTCAGCACCGTTTCGGCACCCGCGAGAGCCTCCCTCATCCGCCGTGGCCGTAGCCACAGGAGCCGCGCCAGGTCGATACCAGCCTGTGCCGCTAGCCGTGGGTCGAGGCCGTCCCCAAGGTCGATCAATACCGCTGGATGGCCGCTGGAAGTGACCGCCGCCAGCATGGCCAGAAGCAAAGAAAAACGGCCGCTCGAGCGCTGGCCGACCATTTCCAGCAGAGTGCCCCGCTGGATACCGCCATCGAGTAGGCGGTCGAGCCGCGGGTCGGCCGTAGTCCACCTCTGTGTTGCTGGCCGTGCGCTGAGCCGACGGGCGCTGAGTACCCGCTTGCGTAGCATTTCGGGCAATGATTTGCGGATTGCGGAAGCGGTGGGGATCCTGGACTCTGAAATCTCGAGCGCCGGCCGGGGAACAGTGATGGCGGGGGGTATAGGTTCCCCGACCGGCAACTCAAGAGCGTTTTGTGGTTCTGCTGCGTGGATCATGAGAGATCGTAGGGTGATAGCGTGGCGGTATTAAGGCGTAAGTTCTAGGTATGTAAGTTTGCTTCGAAGGTGTTCTTGGGTGCGTCTCAAATCATCGATCTGTCGTCCGGTCTGGCGGGAACTCTTTGCGGCCAGATCTGAATGATAGGCGTAAGTAAGGCGTAAGTCAAGGTTTTCCTACCAGAAAGTTCAAGCAGTCTGGCTCCATTGCGGCATCTGGCCGCGTAGAATTGTCGAATGGTGGATCTAGCAGCCCTGCGCCGCGAGTACCGGTACGGCAGTTTGAGCCAAGGGGAGGTCGATTCCGATCCGATCACGCAATTTCGCCGCTGGTTCGCCGAGGCGATGAGTGCCGAAGTTCTCGAACCCACGGCCATGACCCTGGCCACCGCGGATTCCCAGGCGCGCCCCTCGGCGCGGATCGTCTTACTCAAAGGGGTCGATGAGCTGGGCTTCGTTTTCCACACCAACTACCAGAGCCGCAAGGCGGACGAACTTGAAGCCAACCCGGCTGCCTCGTTATTGTTCTTCTGGAAGGAGATTGACCGCCAGGTGCGCGTCGAAGGCGAGGTCCACAAGCTCTCTCAAGAGGAGTCCCGGCTCTACTTCGCGAGTCGCCCACGCGGCAGCCAGTTGGGAGCCTGGGCATCGCCGCAGAGCCGCGTCCTTGCCAGCCGCGAGCAGCTCCGAGAACTCCTACGCCAAACCGAGCAGCGCTTCGCTGACGACGAGGTTCCCTTGCCTCCATCCTGGGGCGGCTACCGCTTGCGGCCCCATACGCTAGAGTTCTGGCAGGGCCGAGAAAGCCGCCTCCACGACCGCCTGCGCTACCGCGAAGACGAGGGTGGCTGGAAAGTCGAGCGGTTGGCGCCTTGACCGTTCCAGCCTCCCGGGAGGGCTTATCTCAGCGGAGTCAATATCCAGCAGGTTTAGATCCCGAAGGCGTTGAGGACCCGACCCAAAGTGTCGGCGGGGATCGAGACTCTGACATCCGCCTCCGCGCCGCGGACATCGACGGTGAAATGTTTCCGCCCTTTGACCACCTGCACCGTCCCACTGTCGCTTCTAATGTCGACGATCCGCGCTCGGGGACAATCTTCTAGGGCATCGGCCGCCGCCCTCAAGGCTGGAGCGTAGGGGGCGAGTTCGCGCCGCATGCTGACCAACTCCTCCTCGGGAATGATCGCCGGTGCGAAGTGCAGAGCGAGGTTGAGCAGGGAGGCGGGAATCGGAATGGTCAACCGCGTTCCGCCGGGGCTGTGTTCTTCGATCGCCACGGTCACAAAACCATCCTTGACCACCACGGCGGCTAGAGCGATCCCGACGACGGCGGTGGTGAGAAAGGCTGCGAGGCTGAGGATGGCGACAATCTTGAGCAGCTTTTTCATCGGGGTTCTCCGTCCTGTCTTGGGGTTCCTGTCTTGGGGTTGTCTTCGATTCTCAATGACCCCTACGCGGGACTAGCCTTCAGGGTTCCAATCGACCCAAACTCTGACATCCATGCCGCCGCCCGATAGGTTAATGAGGTCTTGACCACCGTAGCCAGCCAAAGCCTCGATCGCCGCGGTGATGTTGATCTCGTTGTCGGCGCCGGAAAGTAAGGCGTCGACCGCGGCGGCGGGAATGCGCGCTTCCAGCCGTCGGCCTTGCTCGGTCTTGGGCGTACTGCGCGCGACGAGGAAGCCGTCTTCCTTCAGCAAACGGACGCTCTCGTTGTTGTTGTCGATACTCACGAAGGTCGCGTCTTGGAGGTCGCGCATGGCGATCCACAGTTGACGCAACTTGTAGAGCTCGATCTCGGCGCCTTCGATCCGGATTCGGCCGTCCTTGAGCATGTTGGAGGCAAGGCCCGGAAGGGAGTTGCCAATGGAGGAGGCAGGGAGATTGATGTTCGAGACCGCGCCGTTGGAATCCACCATGCGAATGTGGAGGTAGGCTTCATCCGCGGCGAAGGCGGCGGGGCTCAAGGCCAGCGTCACGGCTAGAGCCAAGCCGGCGGCCCAGGCGAAAGTTCGATGGGGGGTGTGGGTCAACGTCTTCATAGCCACTCCTGGAGTCGTTTGTTTTGAGGGATAACGGGTCAAGGCTCGATCGGGATACGGTGCCAAGAAAACGGCGCCAACCGGACTGGGGATGGCGCCGTCGCTCACCAAAGTTAAGGTCTACTGGGCTTCCGGCTGGCGGTCGATCCACACGCGGACACTGGCGTTCTTGTCGTTGACGGTGACCAGCTCACCCTCGCCGAAGTCGACCAGAGCTTGCAGCGCGGCGCGTACATTGAGTTCGTTGTCGTTGCCGGAGAGCAAGGCATCAATCACGCTGAGCGGGATGCGGGCGTCGATCTGGGTGCCATCGGCGGTGGACTCCGAAGTGCGAGCGCGCAGGAAGTCGCCGTCCTTGAACACGCGAATGGTGTCGCCATCGTTCTGCACCGTGACGTAAGTCGCGTCGGGGCTGTCCTGAATGGCATTCCACAGATCGCGCAGCTTATTGGCGTCAAACTCGGAATCTTCGATGACGATACGACCGTCCCTCATCGCTTCCTGGGGGATCAAAGGCATCGCCGCTTCGACGATCGAGATTGGCAGATTGATCGTCACGTTCGCGTTGTCGCCGCCCTTTTGATTGACCGTGACGTGGAACCAGAGGTCACTGGCGGCGACGGCGGGCAGGGCGAGGCCAGTGGCCAGAATCAGTGCCAAGGCGGTGGCGAATAGGGTCTTGCGGTTCATGGTGAGCGCTCCTTTATGGTCAAAAAACTGTGCGGGCTCGTCAAATGGGATGATCCTAAGTTTGAGGCGGTGACGGCTAGGGTGATTGGCCCGGGCTGGGAAGTTCTTCACCGTGCGCCTTCAAACCACAAGACGCCGAGGAGCCAATGATTGTTTCAGTGGCGTTTGGGCTTTTTTGTTGCGCGGAGGGTAGAGCACGATGGGTAGATCAAGTTGGGCTCCTCGGCCTTTTTGTTTATGGGGACCTTTCTCGAAGGTCCCCTCAGACGAAAAAGTGTCATTTTTCGTCTTTCACCCCTCACGAGTCCGGCCTAAGCGGCCGGGTTCGCCTCGCGGCTCACGCGTTTCGTTATGCGCCCGTTGGCCCCGAGACGCGAAGCGGCGAGGACTCAGTGATCCACCCTGGACAGCACCACCGAGAGCCGAGCACAGCGAGGCGCGAGGACGACAAAACACTCCACCAAAGAGTCCGTCTCTCCCGCGCAGTGGCCTAAGGCTGCGGGCACAAACCAGTGGAGTGCACGGATCGGCCCATGGAGGAAAGCGGGCGTGATTGTCTAAGGAGCGAAGCGACGAGTTGCGCGACCGCCCGGAATGG
>QIHU01000455.1 GCA_003231035.1 Acidobacteriota bacterium | reverse complement strand
GCCACCGTCGTCGCCGGCTGCCTCGGAGTGCTCCTCGGCGCGGGCCTAGGGGCGGTAGTTGGCGCTTCGTTGGAGAGACGGCAAGACTAGCGGCCTCACTTCGGCTTCGCCGCGGGACAAGGCAGAGGAGACTGCTAAGCGTCTCAAAACAAAGGGCTTTACTAGGTTGACCGCTGCTTAGTTAGCATACGGTGCTTGGCACCTACTCAGCAGCCTAAGCCCAAGAGTTCGCGCCGAAGGTGAGAGCCGGCCAACCGTTCTTGTCGCGACTAGCCACCGGCCTACTTCTCTTTCAGCCGAAGAACTAGCGTACCGCCGGCAAGCAATTTGCCACTATCGCAACGACCCTCCGGCAGAACTCCCAGGGCAAGGCCCATATACTCGGCGCTCGTCGCCAGGCAGGCAGTGTAGCTCCCAGGCTCCATGAAAGGCAGAGAAATCCTCGTGCGGTCACTCAAATCCAGACCGAGAGAATGAGCCCAGCTCACGAGGAAGGAGAAACCCTCCACGGCGGAACCTCTGAGCAAGTACGGTTTGGGGATCGTGGGATCGGTCCAATCCACCGGCTCTTTCAGCTCCGCAATCAAGGTCCCTACCGTCTGGTCAACGCGCAGGTTGAGTTGGTGGTCCTTGGGGACGGGAGTCCGCAAGAGCCTCAGCGCAAAGCCGGGAGGCGCGACGACAACATGGATCTCCGCCACGCTCGGAGGAACAACCAATTCGTAGCGACCCTGAGCATCAGTCGTCGCGGTTCTTACACTGAGGTAAGGCGTCTCCGCCGGTGCCACTTTGACCCGAACTCCCGGCACCGGGCCAGCCGCCGAAAAGACGGCGCCCCTCAGCCGAATGTAGTTCTCCACGGTCAAGACCAGAGGCTCCTGTTTGTCGGCATCCTTCAGTACTTGAAAGGCCATGGGTTCCGCGAAGCGCCCTTCCCCGGCATCCGCCGAGATCAGAGCATCGCCTGGCGGAATGCCATGCATCTCAAACCGGCCGTCCTCCCCCGTGCTCCTCTGCACACTCTCGTTCGCTAGGTTCGCCTCGGAGCGGAGAGTGACGATGGCCTCAACGGGGTTACCCAGAACATTCACCACCTGCCCTCGCACCAGGGTATCGGGGAGTTCCAGCTCCACCCAGGCTCGGTCTGTATCCTCAGCCGCCTCGATCGCCACCTTGTGAATCTCTCGCTCGATCGGCGGCTTGTGACCCGTGACGCCGACCTGCCAGTCGCCTTCCCGAGGCAAGAAGAGCTGGAACTTGCCTTCCTCGTCGGATTTCGTGTTCAGCCGCACCGCTCCCCAGCGACCGCCAAACATCAGCTCGGCCTCCAGAGGATCTTCTCCGAGGGTGACCGTGCCTCGCACGTCAACAATGCGGGTTGTGATCGAATGGCTGAGATCCTCTGCCTCCATTTCGATCGTCTCGCTCCACCAGGTTTGCTCCCGACTGGTCTGCAAATGCACAATATACTCAGCGGGAGTGAGCCGCTCCTGCTCGTAGACACCGGCGTAGCCCGCCTCGCCCCGCAAGGTTCTCGTCGTCTGCTGAGTGCGCCGGTTGAACTCGCTCAGCTCCACCTGCCAGGGTTCACCCCACGGGTCCACGGTGGGCTGGATGTAGAGGGTCAGAGTCCTAGGAAGCTCCAAGACCAGGGCCGGGTTGGCGACCTCGGTCACCTGGCCCTCGAAGACGCGCACCGTGGTGGTCTTCAAGGCGAACGGCAGGAGGCGGGCTTCCAAGATGTAAGCCCCAGGAGGGAGATCGTCGATCTGGAAAAAGCCCTGCTTATTCACCGTCGTCTTGAAACGGCGAGATTTCAAGCGATCCCGCATATCTTGCCGCGGCTCCGCCCCGCCAACGTACGGCTTGAGCGTTATCTTCGTTCCCAAGGGTGAGCGATCATCGGCCGTAGCCACCCAGCCGAGCACCGAAGATCCCTTGCGCAGATCAATGCGACCGAGCTTCTTCTCGCTACCACTGGCCAGCTGTACGCCCCAGGCGTAGCGCGGGATGAAGCTGCCGACGCGGAACTGAAGGTCGAACTTCCCGAGGGGTAGCTTGCAGCTAAACGCCAGGTCGTCGTCTACCGGGCAAGTCACCCGACCCGGAGGAGGCGCCTTGGCCTTGTCGACTTTGGGATCGGGCCGAAAAAAGACCATCACCTCCCTGGGCGCCGGCTCGCCCTTAGGCAGATCGGTGAATCCCCCAGACACGACCCCCGAAGGCCACAAAACGGCGTCCACGGTAGTGGCCTCCGCCCCCAACTCCAACTGAATCGGCGCCGCCCAGAAGCCTGGGATGGCAAGGCGTATCAACCAACGGCCCCGTGGCAGGTGGAGCGCAGCTGGATGGCTGGCCGCGATCTCGAAGTTCTGCGTCTCCCGCGAGGTCTTGCCATACCAGACAGCCTCACCTTGGCCGCTCAAGGTAGCCAGCTCAACATCGCCGCGAACGACAAGGCGAATCGACACATCCACCAAGTCCTCCGCCTGGGCAGCCAGGAAAGGAGTTGCCAGCAAAAGAACGAGGCACCCACCTCTCCAGAACCGCCGAGGGAGGCAAGACATCATGCTCATGGACCTAGATCCAAAAGACTACCCGGCATGAAGTACAGGAAGGCGGGCACCACTCGCCAATCAGAATTGTGCAGGCAGGCCCACCAACGTTACCAGGACCAACACCAGAGCCACCTCCACCGCCAGAGTATGTGCAAGAACCAGTCACACCGCAGAGCTTCGGCAAACCTACCTCTATCACAGCTAGTTCGCAGCTGCAGTATGAATCCCTTGCAACCAGCTCGCATTTAGAACCATTGCTGTTACTCCCACAATCGACGCAGCCCCAGGCACTGCTGCAAATCTCAGCATCTGCCATAGGAACCAGCACAGCAGTAAGAGAAACCACTAAAACCACCAGGAAATTTTTTAGCACGGTAACCTCCTTCATCGCCGCAAAGTTAGACCCAAAAGACAACAGTACAAGATGCGCACCCAGGCGGGCACCACTCGCCAATCAGGATCGTGCAGGCCCCACCACTTCCGCCAGCTCCTCCACCGGGGCCTCCCCACGGACCTAGCCCAGATCGATCATATATGCAGGGTCCGTCAATAACAGTATTACAAAAAATGAATCCAGGCCGAACCTCGAGTCTACAAGCGCACCACCCATCCTCCTTATAAAAGGAGCAAGATGGAGTATTACTTCCGTAGTCGCAGTCTGAACAGCCTGACGTCGACACGCAGGAATTCGCGGCCGCACCAGGGAGCACCCACACAGCACCAAAGACAAACGCAGCGACTAGCACAACCCAAACAGCTCTCAACTTGGTAACCATGACCTTAAACCTCCATTCCTAATAGTGAAAACCGCGCCTCAGTGTTGGCGCCGTCGAAATGGGATACCAGCAGACTTCTTTAAGAACCACCAATCCGACAAAATCCACGATCTTTCTCCTCTCAACTTCCATACCATCTAGACAACCTGGAGAATAAGCGGCATTCACTACTTATGTCAAGTGGGCACATCGCTTTGCGATTGATCCAACCTAAGCCCTAGTGCCGGTAGATTAGAGCTGCCCAAAGTACTTGGAGTCGCCGAAGGAAGGATGCTTTCTAGGTGTAAGTCCTCACCCCACCTCGGCTAGCCAATCAGCTGAAATTGTCGCAGCCTGATCCTCATAAGGAGGATCGATCAGGGAGCAACAGACTCTAAGATTTCGCCAGCAAGTGGAGTCTTACTTTGGCGGTCGCCCGAGGAGCGGGACCACGACTCTACTAACCGGGTAGACCCTGGCAGTTACCCACCCAGGTCCCCCACAGATCCAGACGTGCAGGGCTTTACTATGCGACCGCCCTTTGGCAAGGCCACTTTGCTAGCGGCCCGAGTCCGTGCGCAGAGGAAGACTCCGGGCGCGGGCCATGGCATGGCCCGCGCCCGGAGAGATCAGAAGTTGTAGGCGAAGCCCGCCAGGCCGATCAGCGGGTCGACATCCAGCTCGCCGGTGCCGTTGTCGAAGTCCGAGGAGGTGTTGAGGTAGAGCAGACCCGCGTGGAAGGCCCAGGGGGAGTCGCCGATGAAGACGTCGAGGCCGAGCCGGGCTCCGAAGGCAAAGTCGTCATCGAGCGAACCGCCCAAGTTCCGGCCTAGCACATTGAAATCCGCACTGCCGTACTTCACCAGGGCGACCACCGGGCCGAGGAAGAAGTCGGCCTTCTTGTTCGGTGTCAGGTGGAAGTTCCAGCCCAAGGTGATCGGCAGGAAGCCAAAGCTGTCTTCGTCGGTCTCCCACAGGTTACCGCTGTCGAACATCACCCTGCCGTCAATCTGGCCGAACAGGACGCCCAGCTCGAGACCGCCGGTGCAGGTGAAGCGGCGCTCGATGGAAGCTCCCAAACCCGAGCCGCCACCGGCCCAGAACTGGGTGCGCTCGACCACGCCTTCCACGGTGGTGCGAGTCTCGTCAAAGCGGCTACCTTGAGGAGCGATCCCGGCGCCAAAGCCGCGCAGCGTCCAGCGGGGAAGAGTTCCCCCTCGACAGACGGCGGTGGCGGATGCCGTGCACGAGAGGTTATCGCCGTTGTCGACTTGCGCGGTTGCCACGAACGTGTAGTCGTCGACCTTGGGCAGCTCGCAGTTCTGACTGCCGGAAAGCGAAGAACCGGCGAAGCTGAGGGCGCAGGCCTCTACCCCCGTGTTGTTCCCGGTGGCGGTGACTTTGATTTCGCCGAATGAGTTGCCGCCGGCGGCGTCCATGCCGGAGACATCGACCTTAACGCTCTGGCCCGCGATCACACTGGTGGGATCGACCACGATCGAGCAGACCGCCGGGTGGTGGGTCGCCGTGGCCGTGGCCCGGCAGCTCACGTTGCCGGAACCACTGTCACCGGCCGCGGTAAAGACATATTCGCCGCCGTGAGGCAGCTCTACGTCCCGATTGCCGCCGGGCGCCAAGGAGAAGCTCTCGAGACTTCCCCCGGAGGCGTCTTTACCGGTCACCTTCAAGGCCGAAGAGGCCGGGAAGTTGCCGCTCAGTGAGAGGTTGACCTTGCCGGGGGCTTCGACCGGCGATCCGTGGACTTCGAGCGCGCAGACCGGCTTAACGAACAGCTCGGTCCGGCACATGGCGAGCTGGCCGAGGTCGGTCGCCGAGGTGGACTGGAAGGTGTACTTGCCGGCCGCCTTGGGCGCGTTGACCTGTCCGCCGCCATCGGGACCGATCGCGATCGTGCTCTTGGTGCCCGACTCGCCCCAGAACTCGACCGAGTTCGAGGCGATCCGGTTGCCGCCGCCACCGGGGCTGCCGCTGACCCTGACGGTGATCGGCTCACCGGGACCGGCTTGCTCGGCACTCAGCTCGATGTCGCAGGTCGGGTTCTCGTAGCTCGCCAGGTTGAGGCAGATCTTCGGGATCACGAAGCTGTAGGCGCTTCCCTTCGCGGGGCTCACCTTCCAGGCTTTGAAGGGGGCGGGGCCGTCCCACAGGACATTGCGCACGGCGCTACCGCGGTGGGAGCGATTCCGGTAGCCCATCCACTCGAGGCTGCCGCCGGTCGGGAAGTCCATCTCCTCGATCGTCGCGCCCGCGGCTCCGGGGGCATCGATCGCCCGCTGGAGTTCGTCGAAGGCCGCCTGCGCGGCATCGGCGTCTCCCAGGGCGTCTTGGAGCACTTCGAGCAGCAGCTTCTCGTGACGATGGAAGAGATCCTTGAGGGCCGCTTGATCCATCGCGTCCAAGTCCTTGGAGCGGTGGATCGAACCACGGCCTCCCAATTTCACGAGTTTTTTCATCGATTCACCGCTAACGCCTTGCGCGTCGGCGGCTCGGGGAGTGCTCGCCAAGAGGCAAATCAGAATCGGTAGGATCGCGAGGCAGAGTACTTTCTTCATCCCAGGCATCATCAGTTCCTTTGTGAGCCGGAGGCTTTCCTCAAAACGCTAGGGAGGTGTTCCCGCCGGGCAACGTGAATTAGGGTCGTTCGAATCGCAAGACAGTATCGCACGAAGAGGGGTGGGTTGACGAACTAGGAGGTAGACCCTGCTTCTCGCTGAAAGCACCGGATCTCGCACCGCACTCGTACGGGCTGTATTCTTGGATTCCCGGATTCTGGGATCGTAAACCTCTGGCCCTAAAGGGCTTGACTACGTGACCGCCACCTAATCAGCTGCCCTACTTCGTCTTCCGGGCTTTACTACG
>QIHU01000390.1 GCA_003231035.1 Acidobacteriota bacterium | reverse complement strand
TCGTGCCGGTGGCCGTCGACTATCTCACCTGGCTTCCAGGTATGGAACATCGGGGCCCGCTCTACGACTTCGCGCAGCGCGAGCTGCACATCGCCGGCCGGATCTCGCCGCGAGCCGAACAGGAGTTGTCGCAGAGGGGTTGGCGCATCAAGACCCGAGTGTTCGAGCACGCCCAGCCTCGGTGATCGACCTCAGTTCTCCGCTTGGCCCCTCAGAAGACGTCGTCGAAGCTCAGGTAGACGAAAGAACACGCTGCTGCTAGGAAGGTGCCACCCGACTCGCAGGAAGGTGCCAGGAAGGTGCCACCCGACTCGCAAGTCATGCAGATTCAGTGACTTGACACACGAGCGGCACCTTCCGTCTCCTCTTTCCTTGATCGTCCCGTATATGTACGAAGTATACTGCCCACATGAAGACGTTGGCCAGGCTACGGCGGTGTACTGGCTTTGACTGGGACGAGGGCAACGTGCCCAAGATCTGGGAGAAGCACCAGGTCTCGACCACGGAGTGCGAGCAGGTCTTCTTCAACCTCCCTCTTCTTGCAGGTCTCGATGAAAAACACTCGTTGACCGAGAAACGCTACTACTTGCTCGGTCAAACCGACACCCGCCGCAGACTTTTCATCGTAGCCACCATTCGCGGCAACCTTCTGCGGGTGATCTCAGGCCGCGACATTGGTCGGAAGGAACGAAAGGTGTACGAAGCAGAATGAAGGCAAGAAAAAAACCGATCCCCGACCACCGCAACGAAGAGCAGGAGCGCACCTTCTGGGAGGCCGCGGATTCAACCGACTATGTGGACTGGACTAAAGCGCAGCGTGTCGCCTTTCCAGATCTCAAGCCGACCTTGAAGACCATCTCGATACGACTCCCGGAAATGATGATTGCCGACCTCAAGACGCTGGCCAACAAGCGCGACGTCCCGTACCAGTCACTGCTCAAGATGTTTCTCGCGGAACGGCTGGCCACCGAGCTGGAAACACTTTCCGTCAAGAAAGCGGGCTGACCAGCCTGCCCGAAGGGTACTGTCCAAAAGTACGGCCCGAAAGGTGCGGTCTGAACAGTGCTGCGGTCTGAACAGTGCCACCCGATTCGCAAGCTATTTAGGCTCAGTAGCTTGACGAATGGGTGACACTCGGCGGCAGCACCTCGATGGCAGTGTTCTTGGTGGCGAACAGGAGGGGTTGATTCTTTGGCGATCCTGCGCTAGGTTCCTACGGGAGGTTCCTATGCACTGTGTCAATGTCCGGCAACTCAAGAATAACCCGTCCGAGGCGCTGCGGAGCGCGGCTGAAGGCCCCGTTTTGGTGCTCAAAGGCGACCTCCCCGAGGCACTGCTTCTCCACTTGGAGGCTGGAGACGCTCCAGAAGAGGCCGACTTGCGGCTGGCGCTAGCCGTGGTCCTGTTCAAGGAAGGGGCGTTGTCGCTGGGCCGGGCGGCTCGGGTGGCCGCGCGGCCATTGGCCGAGCTAGTGAGCCACCTCTCGCGCCTCGGCATTCCGGTTGCGGCCGGTGATCGCGCCGAGACCGCCGCGCAGCTCGAAAGTCTAGACGAGTGGCTCGCCTTGTCCTGACCGACGCCAGCCCTCTCATCGGCCTCGCTCGAATCGACGGTGTTGGGTGGCTGCGCGAGCTCTTCGGTCGAGTGGAGATGACACCAGCGGTCTTCCAGGAGCTGGCGGCGGCAGAAGGGCCGGAGAGAGCCATCGTCCAAGCCATGGAAGAGGGTTGGTTGGTCTCAAGGGGTAAAGACACTGGGGAGCGGCCGCGCCCTCCGCACCTCGGAGCGGGCGAGTGGACCACGCTCCTAGCGGCCGGCGAGCACCAAGGCCCCGTTCTGGTCCTGGTCGACGACCGTCTCGCCCGGCGGGAGGCCAGGGTTCGGGGCTTGACGGTCGCTGGTACGGCTGCGGTGGTCGCAATGGCCCAATCCCAGGGCTTGATCCCCTCTGCCCGGGATGCCTTCGAAGCCTTGCTACGGGCGGACTTCCGCATCTCGCAAGAGGTGATTCTGGAAGTGCTCCACCGGGTGGGCAAATAGCCGACCTTCACCACCACAACGTGCTGCCAGAACGGTGCTGCCCAACTTGCAAGTCACTTGTTTTCAGCAACTTGCTGTCAGCGTGGCACCTGTCACTGAACCTCAGTAGGCGATCAAGTCAAGGCCCGGGATGTTCTGGAAGTGCTTAATGTTGCGCGTCGCCAAGGGAGCCGCATGGCGGACGGCCCAGGCGGCGACCCAGAGGTCGGGCTTGGAGCTGCCAGCTAGAGCGGAATCACGGCGCAGGTGAGCCACGATCCGCGCGTAGCGAAGAGCCGTTTCAACGCCCACCGAACCGACTCTGAAGAGCCGCAGAAATTGCAGAGAGTCGGCCAGCCGTTGCGGCGAGACGGTGGCTCCTCCTTCGAGGAACTCGCCCGCTGCGTGAGCGGAAACGGCGAAGTCTTCACCGGGGTGGGCTGCCAGCAAGGCTCTGGCTGGCGAGGAGGCTTGGTTCTTCTCTCTCCACAGATCCACCAAGAAGGTGGTGTCAACGCAGATCAAGCTGGGGCCACGGTTCGTTTCCGCGGTTTTCGGCGATGACATCCAAGAACTGCCTGGAGTCGGCTTCCGAGAGCGACGCGATCATCGAGAGTCCTTGCAGGATGTCACCGCTGGTGTGCGCGGACGCAACCTGCGACAGGAGGCGGTTGATCGCCTTGGAAAAAGACTCATTCTCTCGTCTGGCCGCCGCCAGACGGCCATAAACCTCAACGTTCACCGCGATGGTCTTGGTACTCATAGTATGCATTTTTGTATGTAGAGTGGGCCATGTCAAGGGACCTCTACCAAGCTCACCTCTTCTAGAGAGGTGCTAGAGAGGTGCCACCCGAATTGCAGCTCAGGCTAGATCGAACAACCGCCCGAGGAGCAATTGCAGCGGGAAGCGGCCCAAGGAGCCTTCGGCGACGGCGGCTTCCGAGAAGGTGGTGACTTCGTCGGCTTCGATGCCGCTGCCCCAGATGCAGATGGGCACAGGGTCGGCGGCGTGGTGGCCGGCTTCCGAGAGAGTGACGTGGTCGGAGGCGACGGCGATGCGCAGGGGGCCACGGTGCTCTTCTAGTAGTCGCTGTAGCCGAAGATCAACCCGGCTCAGGAAGTCGGCTTTGAGTTTCGGTCGACGATCGTGGGCGGCGATGTCGGCCCCTTTGAGGTGCAGGACGACGAGGTCATGGTCTTTCAACCCTTGGCGAACCGCCTCGAACTTGGCGTCGAGGTCGGTGTCTAGGTTGGCGGTCATCGCTGGCGAGGTGATCGTCTCGCCGCCCAGCCAGGAGGCGAGACCGCGAATGGTGTGGTCCCCGGCGATGCAGACGTGGGAGAGCGGTAGCCCCGCGTGCTCGAGCGGCGACAAGTGGTGGAAGCGGCCAGCGCCGCGAGTGAGCAGCGTGTTGGCGGGTGGCAACCCTTCCTCGATCCGCCGCTGGTTGACCGGGTGATGGGCCAACGTTTGTCGCGCCCGTTCTTCAAATAGACCCAGGAGGCGCGCGGTGTGGATGGCCCGTTGGTCGTGAGGATCGCTGGGGCGCGGGTTGAGCGGAGGCCCCACCGGCGCGCCGTCTCCAGGATCGCTGCCCAGGATCGAAGGCGAGAGCCCCTTGCCGCGCAAGATCAAGGCAACGCGGTGTTCCGTGCTGGGGCGCACCAGGACCTCGACCCCCTCTTCCCCCGCTGGCCACAACTGGGCCAAGGTGGCGACCAACTCCAGAGCGTCCTGGCGAATGCGACCGGCACGCCGGTCGATGACGTTGCCTCCTGCATCCAGGGTAGCGAAGTTGGCCCTCAAGGCGACGTCGCCTAGCTGCGGCGAAAAGCCCGTGCCCAACGCCTCCACCGCGCCGCGTTTGATGGCCTTCGGGGATTGGCCAAAAAGTGCCAAGCTACCGGCCGCGGTGTCAGGCACGACCCCCGGCGCGACCGGATCGGCGAGCCCGGTGGCACCCTCGCGGGCTAGGCGATCGAGAGCTGGAGTGGTCGCCGCTTCGAGCGGGGTACGGCCGCCGAGCGCCCGCGCCGGATGGTCGCCTACACCATCGAGTGCCAGCAGAAGGGTCGGCGCTTTGGGCAGGGTCGCCGTGCCTTCGGGCTGCGCAAGTTGCGGCTGCTGCTGCTGCAAGAGGCCGGTCACCAAGCGCAGACCCCGCAGCAGCGCCGTCTCGCCATCCGAGGTGTCGAAGACCGGAACATCGTGCGCTTCGGCCTGCTCGATCAGGTGCTCTTGCAGGGCGCGAATGCGCTCGAAGTGGTCCAAGTAACGTTCGGCGCGGCGACCGGTCCCCCGCGCCCGGCTAAGAAAACGGCTGCGGTGGACCTCTTCTGAAAGGGTGGTCAGCAAGAGCGGCAACTGGATCACCGCCCCTTCGAGATCCGAGAAGGGTACCAGCGGCGGCGCCAGGTGAGTTCCTTCGACCACCACGCTCAGGTTCTCGACGATCGACCGCTCCACCACCGCCCGAACCCCAACCAGAATGCGTGCCGCCTGTTCCTCGAAGGAAGAGGCCAAGAGTTCCTCGAAGTCGGCCCCTTCGCTTCCATCCCCCGGTGCCGTACCCCCGTCGCCCCCGCCGAAAGGCTCGGCCGGCAGCTCGAAACTCGACGAGTGGATGGAAGGCAGGATCGCCGGTGAAAAGAGCATCCGCATGACCTGACGAATGGTGTCGGTGGCGTTGATCCGGTAGATGCGCAGCAGGGGAGCCATCTCCAGAGCCAGGGTCGATTTTCCGGTCCCCGCGACTCCTCCGAGGTAGATCACCAACGGTTGTTTGAGGCGGTGAATTCTGCGCACCAGCCGATAGCGACCCGCGGAGGCGAGGCCAGAGGGTTCGCGCTCGAGCAATCCCGCCATCCGCTTCGCCACCTCGTTGCTGCTCAACGAGGTGATGTGCTCTTGCCGTAGCTGGGCCCGCAGATCGCCCACCAACCGGTAGGCCAAGTCGAGTTCCAATCCGGCCGCCTGAAGGCTGCGCGCCAACAGGCCGCGAGAAAACGGCTGCCCCCGACCTTGACACACCACCTCCAACCGAGGCTTGTTGGCCTTGATCTGGCGCCGTTCGATAGGGCCAAACATGGAGTTGACGAGTTCCCCGAGAAGGTCTCGCAACTCCGCCTTGGAGACTTCATGGCGATGGGCCAACCTCTTGCGCAGCTTGCGCGCCACCGCATAGGCGTCTTCGAAAGAGAGGCCCCGTTTGACCAAGGTATGGGTGACCATGCCGCGCAGGAAGGGATTTTTACGGCCCTGGGAGTCGACGACACTGAGCCTGTGGGACGAGCCGTGCAGGCCGGTTTTGTCGTCCATGTCAACCTCCTCCACGGTCTTGAACGCTCCCGGGCAGGCCGACAACAGTACTCAGTCGAGCCGGATCAAGATGGCGACTGGCGACCTCTTGGACAGCCGCTACACTCAGCGCCCGCAAGTTATCCTGACGCCATGCGGGATCGTCCACCGGGTGGCCGTAGATTTGGGCTTCGCTCAGCAGTCGAACCCACTGGCCGGCGGTTTCGCGGCGAAAGGGCTCGCGCCCGAGCAGGTAGGAGCGCGCTTGATCGAATTCGGCCGGAGTCACGCCGTCGGCGAGTAGCCGCGCCAACTCCTCGCGCAGGCAGATCTCGGCTTGGCCCACGGTGTCGGGCGAGGTTGCGACGTAGAAGAGAAGATGGCCAGGGTCCAGCCCGGCGCCGCTGACCGTCTGCGCCGTCGCGGTATAAGCCAGCCCTTCTTGCTCCCGCACCCGCATCGGGATACGGCCGGTCAAGCCAGAGCCCGCCCCGAGAATGACCGCCAGCAGTTCGAGGGCGGTGAAGTCGGGGTGGCTCCGAGGGACGGTCAAGTGACCGAGGAGCAGATGGGCCTGATCGGTCCCACTGAGTGCAACGTGGCGACGGCCGGCGCCAGCCTCGGTCACCTCGGACGGAATAGGCAAGGGGAGCACCGCTTCGCGGTAGCTTCCAGTCTCAAGACCGTTAGCCTCGACGGCACTGCCCCACGCCTCTTCCAAGTGGGTGGCGACCGCCGCTTCGTCGATATCTCCCGCCACCGCCAGGACCACCCCAGCCTGGAGTGCCTGGAGGTGGAAGGTCGCGCACGCGGCGGCGTTCACCCGTTGCAAGCTGGCGACGTCGCCTTGCAGTCGACGACCCCGGGGATGGGTGGAGTAGAGCTGTTGATTGAAGGCCCAGCCGCAGCGCACTTCCGGGCGGTCGGCGAGGCTCTCGATTTCGGCCTCGGTCTGGCTGCGCAGCCAGTCGACCCGATCGGCGACGTGGGCGGGTTGGAGGAGAATCTCGACCGTCCAATCGAGCGCCCGCCGCCAGTCGCCGGCCAGGGCGTCGAGAGCCAGCCCATGGGTCTCCCAGCTTCCCGCTGTCGACAGGATCATGCCGCGCTCTTCCAGCTCTTCGGCGAGTCGACGGAAGTCACGCTGGCGAGTTCCCTCGGCAAGCATCCGACCACTCATGTAGGCCTGGCCAGGGATCGATTCGCACCGCGCTCCGCCGGGAAGAAGCGCTTGAATGGCGACCACACCGGTCCCCCCGAGGCGCCGCACCCGGGAGGCGAGCTGGGGGGCCGAGACGGCGCTCGAAGTCGAGCCCACGGTGGAGCCTGGGACGATCATGGAGCACCGCCCTCGGTCTCGCCCTGGGGCAATGCCCAGCCGATGACCGCCTGGTCGAGATGCAACCATCGCTGGGCCACCGACGGCAGCTCATCCGCCGTCGTCGCCAAGAGTTGTTCGAGCTGCCGGTAGGGATGTTCGAGGTCAAAGAGAGCCAACGAAGCACCGGCCATCAACGCCTGATCATGGGCTCGCTGGTGGGCGAAGATCCAGTCCGCCGCCACCAAGCGTTGGGCCCGCGCCAATTCGCGCCCGTCGGGTGGCGCCGCGGCGAGGAGGGCAAACTCCTCTTCGATCATCGCCTCGAGGCGGCCACGGTCGGTCCCGGCCATCAGCTCCATCGCCACCACGACATGGCCGGGATCCAGAGTCTCCGCGAGATCGGTGGAAACCCACGAGCACAGTTGAAGATCATCGACCAAGAGCCGCTCAAGACGGCTGGACCTTCCACTGGTGAGAAGGCCGAGTAACAGGCGCAGGCGCGGGTGATCCGGATGGGTGGCCGGGGGTGCGGGGAAGACCACTAGGAGCCGCGCCACCTCACCGTGACGACGCTCTAGACGGCGGCGCCCCCGCGAAGAGTGCACCGCGGCCCGGCGCGTGGAGCGCGCACCGGATGAGGGGCCCGCGGGAATCGCGGCGAAGAGCTGATTCACACTCTCGATCGCTTCCTCACCAACATCGCCAGACAAGGCCAGGATGGCGTTGGACGGGCGGTAGAAGCGTTGATGAAAGGCCCGCAATCGGTGGTCATCGGCCAGCGCCAGCTCTTCGCGGCTGCCGATCACCGGTAGCCCATAGGGGTGATCGGTACCGTAGAACTCCGCCACCACCGCCTGCTCCAAGGCGTCCCAGGGTTCGCCTTCATACATGGCGATCTCTTCGAGCACCACCTTGCGCTCGCTGGCCAGCTGCCCGGGATCGAGGGTCAGGCCGGCCATGCGATCCGCCTCGATCTTGAGCGCTTCTTGCCAACGATCGCTGGCGAAGTCGAAGTAGTAGCCGGTGGTGTCGTGGCTGGTGAAGGCGTTGTTCGCCCCGCCCAGGGCTTGCGTTCGCTGGTCGATTTCGCCCGCCGCGTACCCCTGCGAGCCCTTGAACATCATGTGTTCTAGAAAGTGCGCCGTGCCTCCCTCGCCAGCCGCCTCATCGCGGGCCCCGGCTCGATAGAAGAGTGCACAGGTGACCACCGGAGCCCGCCGATTCTCCAAGAGACAAATCGTCAAGCCGTTGTCCAGCCTTTCGATCCGCGCCGCGGGCGGCTTCGGGGAGACGATCAAGGCCGCTCCGGCGGCAGGTTCAGCCGCACGATTTGCCGTTTTTGAGTGGCACTGCTTCCCACCTCCACCGCGATATCCACTTGGGTGTGGCCGGGAGCCACCAAACTGATCCGATGGGTTCCACGGGGCAAGGACAACCAATGGCCTCCACGGCCGTTGAAACGGATGGCGGGGCCCCGGACCTGGCCATCGACCACCACCCGAGCGGTCTTCGGATTGATGCGAAAGCCAATCCCCTCGCGCACCAAATAGCGCGGTAGGTCGCCCAAGGTTAGCTCGCTGGCCGGGGCTCGCTCCATCACGACCTTCACCCGGGTCGTTCCCCTTTCCGAGCCACTGGCATCCACCAGTAGCCGATACTCGCGCATTCCCGGACTGCGCAAGACGACCCGGTGCTCTCCCGGTTGGGCCAGTGTGTGGCCACCACGGCGGTTCACCTCGTTGGCCCGACCGATGACGAACCCGTCGATGACCACGAAAGCATCCTCGGGGTTGGCGTCGAGAAATAGGGTCATCCCGGTTTCTAGCTTCCGGTCAAAGGCAAACGGCTTTTGCGTGTCCGCGTCGATGCGCGCGGGCGACCTTCGCGGGCGAGTTCTCGGCGGAAGGTTCGACTGTAGGTTCGACTGGGGCCTCGGCCGCTCTCTCTCTTGGGGTTGGGCCCGTTCTTGCGGGTCATCCCGCGAGGAATCCAAACGCTCAGAACTCGTCGAGGCGGAGCTGGTTTGATCGCCCGTGGGGATCCGCCGCTCTGGAGGAAGTTGGCGCACCGGGTCCGGCACCGCCAGCGGAGCGGCTAGGACCTCATCGCCGGTTTCCTGTCGAGGAGTCGAAGGGGGCTGAGTTTCAGGTCGGGAGGAGTCGGCCTGCGACCCGGAGGGTTCGTGATCGGCCTCCTCAGGCGTCGAGTTCCGCGAATCTTGGGTTGGCTCTCGATCAGACTCGGCTTGCTGGGGCGCCACGATGGCGGGCGTACCCGCGGCGGACGAAGATCCCCTGGCCCGCGCCTCCTCTGGACCCTCCTCGGGGACCGCGTTGCGATCCGCGTCAAGAAATCCGTTCATCGTCAAGAGAGCCAAGGCGAGGATCAAACCGGCCGCGGCGGCGATCAGAGCCGGCACCA
>QIHU01000259.1 GCA_003231035.1 Acidobacteriota bacterium | reverse complement strand
GTCGGCGGTCGGCGCATTCATCTTTGACTGGCGACTGAACTCGGGCAGCGGCAAACTGAGCCACTACTCCTTTGGGCCTTTTCTGTCTTCCGCGGCAGCCTGCATGAGATAATCCTAGGTCGCGCTGGTCGCGCTGGTCGCGTTCCCAACCCACTGTGTATCCATGACCACTTCACCCCCTCACTCCAACCTCGAACTTCTGCGCGCCGCCGAGGCGGCGGCGTACGCAGGGGCCCGTGTGCTCAAAGAGTACTTCGGCAGGGCCGATCTCGAAATCGAGCGCAAGGGGCGCAACGACTTCGTGACCGCCGCCGATCGCGACAGCGAAGCGGCGATCGTCAACGAGATTCTGCGTCGCTTCCCACGCCACCGCATCTTGGCCGAGGAAGGCGGAGTGCTGGCCGGAACGGCGGAGCATGAGTGGGTGATCGATCCGTTGGATGGAACCACCAACTTCACCCGGGGCTTGCCCAATTTCTGTATCTCCATCGCCTGTCGGTGCGATGGCGAATTGCTGGTCGGGTTGGTTCTCGATCCCATTCGCGACGACCTCTTCACGGCGATGGCGGGTGGCGGTGCCTGGCGCAACGGTGTGCCGATGCAGGTCTCCGAGCAGGCCGGGCTGGACGGCGCCTTTCTGGCTACCGGCTTTCCATTCCGCGCTCACGCGGCGCTGGATGGGTACCTCCAGACCTTCCGAGAGGTCTTCCTGCAAGTGCGAGCGATCCGCCGATGCGGGGCAGCGGCGCTCGACCTGGCCTACACCGCCGCCGGGGTCTACGACGGCTTCTTCGAGTTCTGTCTCTCTGCTTGGGATGTGGCGGCTGGAGTGCTGCTGATTCGCGAGGCGGGTGGCCGGGTGACCGATCTTGATGGGGTCGAGGGTTTTCCCGAAGGTGGCAACATCGTGGCCGGGGCCCCGCAAGTTCAGCGCGAGCTGCTGGCGATCGTGTCGCGTTACGCCGATGAGCAGAGCCTGCGCCAACTGGCTCCGCCCTCCTCCGCCGCCATGGTGGGAGAATCGGCATGAAGATTTGGGGTGCGCGCCGAGAGAAGGGTCGGGCCACCCCCTCAGCCAAGAGGATAGCGCCTGGGCTCGACCGGGTGGGGCATTCCGGTTTGGAAGTCCAGATTCACCCGGCGGACATCCGCAAGAACGTGCGCTACCTCTTCCTCACCCGCAAGCAGGTGGTGTCGATCGTGGCCGGCACCGTGCTTTTGCTGACCTTCCTCGTTCTGGGGCTGGTGTTGACGCCAACCGTGGTGCGGGGTCTCTTCGCCAAACGTGAGTACGACGCGCTCCAAGGCGAGCGCTCCCGGCAGGGGCAGCGTTTGCAGGCGCTCATCGATCAGTTCGCGGGGTTGGATACGCGCGGCGAGAGGCTGCGCACCGAACTCCAGAAAGTTTTTCTCGCCTACGGACTGAGCGACGATCAACCGACCGGCGCCGGTGGCTATCCGTTTGAGCCCAAAGAGGCGCCCGATTCGATCTACTCGGGAGTCATTGAGCGGGGCAATGAGTTGTCGGCCAAGTTGCACCAACAAATCCATGTGCTGGGCGTCTTCGTCGGCGAGGCCCACTCCTTCGAGGCGGCCTACCAGGAGCAGGTTCGCTCCACCCCATCGGTCAAGCCGCTCCCCGCCGATTCTTTCGTCCTGACCAGCCCTTTCGGCAACCGGATAAGCCCCTTTACCTCCGCCTCCGAGTCGCATTCCGGGATCGATCTCGCCGCCCCCAGCGGCACCCCCATTCACGCCACGGCGGATGGCATCGTCGTGTTCGCGGGCCGCTTCCCTCAGCGTCAAAGCGTCGGCTGGTGGCGCTACGGCAATCTGGTCGTGGTGCGCAACGGCAACAGCTTCATTACCCTCTACGGCCACTGTGATCAAGTCGTCGCCCGCCAGGGCCAGCGGGTGGAGCGCGGCGACCTGATCGCCACCGTCGGCAACACCGGCTGGTCGACCAGTTCCCATCTCCACTACGAGGTTCGTCGGCGTACGGATAGCGAGAAATTCCATCCTGTCGACCCCAGGATCTACATCCTCGATCACCGCTGGGACGACCAGGAACGGCTGTTGATCCGGGCTCGCCAGGCTCCGCAGCTGCAGGGGTACGATCCGCTGCCTAGACTGTTTCAACGGTAAGCGGCTTTCGGTTTCGGTGTAACATCCTCAGTCTCATGGCTATTCGAAAACCGACTCGGGATCGGGTGTCTCCCGAAGCAGCGAGACCGCGGGACGGCGAGCCCAAGCCGCCTCGCGGTGGCTGGAGCGCCGAAGCGGCGCCGACGATGATCATCCCGCAAGGGACCGAAATCGAAATCGATGGCCACGGGCAGCTCTCGATCCGAGCTCCCGGGAACCTCGTTCTGCAGAATTCCGGCAGCTACGGGAGTCTGGAATCGGTCACCGGTTCGATTCGGGTGGACCAAGGGGTCGAAGTCGAGGCGGTCAGCGTGAAGGCCGCCGACAGTTGCTATGTGCAGGGCAACTTGACGGCGTGGAAGGTGAAAGCCCGGGCCCTGCAGATCGAAGAGAACGGTCGTGCCCACATCGTCCTGCAAGAGACAGAGACCCTCGAGGTTGGCCGCGAGGCTCGCCTGGTGGGGAACTTCGGTTCCGAGAAGGAACTCTTCGTCCTTTTCTCGCGGTTCGCCGATCAGGTGCGTTCGTTGCCCTTCTTCCGTGATCGCGGTCTCAACGAGGCGCCGCCACAACCTGCACTGGAGGGGGCGAGTGAGGCCGATCCTGGACCGGATGGTGCCGCCGCAATGGAGCACCTCTTGGCGCCCAAGGTCAAAGCCGCTGAAACTCCCGCCGCGCCACGGCCGAGCGCGGCGGTGGTGGCGGCGGTCGAAGAACTGACCGCCGATTTGCAACCGGCCCCGCCGGCTCCGCCTGTCCCGCCCGCGAAATCGGCGGTGGCAGAGGTAGTGGGCGATGAGGAGTTCCCTGAACCGCTCCTCTTCGCGCTGGTATTGCTGGAACGGGAGGCGGACCGCAAGACCTACGGACCGACCTCACAGCGAGCGCTGGAGGAGTTAATCCGGCTGTTGCGCGAGCGCGACCTGGTGACCCTGCGCCACATCTACCGGACCCTGTTCGGTCGGGTGGTCGAGCCGCGCGACGATGTGCAACGGGCCCAAGAGTTGGTTGAAGAACACTACGCCGGCTAGCTTGCCCCTCGATGACTGAGGCCCTAGAAGAGCTGCGCGGGCGGTTGGATTCAATCGACGATCGCATTCTCGAACTGCTACGGCAACGCACCGAGGTGGTGGCCCAGGTCAGCCGGGTCAAGCTGGCGGCTGAGCTTCCGGTTTTCGTGCCGCGACGTGAGGTCGAGAAGGTCGAGAGCTTTCGCCGCCGAGCCGGTGAGCAGGGGCTCGATCCCGACTGGGCCGAGGACTTTCTACGCATGATCATGGGGGCGTCGCGCTCGCAACAGTCCACCGCCCGTTTCCCCCGCGCGACACCCGATGCCAAGAGAGTCCTCTTCGTCGGTGGAGAGGGGGGGATGGCCCAGCTGTTTTCCCGCTTTTTCCTGGCCAGTGGTCACCGAGTGCGTTCGCTCGACCGGGACGACTGGAATCGGGTGGCCGCGCTCACCAAAGGGGTTGACGTGGCCATTGTGGCGGTGCCCATTCGTCTCACCTTGGAGGTGATCGAGCGCCTTGCCCCGCACCTGGATCCGACCACCGTCCTGGCCGATTTCACCAGCCAGAAGGCCGATGTTCTAGAGCGCATGATCGCCGTCCATCCTGGTCCGGTCCTCGGCCTGCACCCGATGCACGGCCCGGATGTGGAGAACCTGTCCAAGCAACTTCTTCTTGCCTGCCCAGGCCGAGATGAGGCGGCGAGCGAGTGGCTGCTGCGGCAGGCTCAGCTCTGGGGAATGCGGGTGAAGTCGGTGGATCCGCGAGCCCACGACCGAGCGATGCACTTGGTGCAAGGGCTACGCCATTACCTGGCCCTGCTCCACGGCTCCTTCCTGCGCGCCTGCGGCCTCAAGCCCTCGCAGATCCTCGATTACTCGAGCCCCATCTACCGCGCCGAACTGATGATGACCGGCCGTATCTTCGCCCAAGACGCGGAACTCTACGCCGACATCGTCCTCGCCGAGCCGGAACGGCGCGAGCTGCTGGAACGGTTCCGCGCTCATCACGAGAGGCTAGCCACTTTGGTGCGCGACGACGACAAAGCGGCCTTCGCCGCGGAGTTCAACGCCATCAGCGACTTCTTCGGCAGCTTCGCCGAGCAAGCCCTGGAAGAGAGCGGCTACTTGATCCATCGGCTGGCGGATCGGTTCGCGTGAGGGGACTTGAAGGGCTACAGCTCAGCCACCGCCGCCTCGCGGTCGAGTTGCAAGACCAAGAGATCAGGGTCGACGACTAGCCGTTCTGGCTTAAAATCGGTGATCCAGGAGACGGTTTGCGCCGTATCCGCATCGAGTTGGATGGAACTCTTTGTTTGCCGGAAAGCAGAGCCTTGCCCTTCGGCGGTGAAACGGTCGCCCCGTTGCGCCGCCACCTCGACGTTAACCGAGCCGGTGCCTACGTTCTCGACCGTGGCCGAAACTCGCCAGGTAGCGCCAATCTTTTCAACCGTGGTGTCGCGGATTCGGTATTTCGGCAAGACGACGCGATAGAACCACTGGTCGACGAAGGCCTGGTAGGCCTCCGGGTCAGAGGCGAAGGGGCGTAGCGCCGCCAGGAGGTCTTCGGTGATCGGCAAGGTTCGGCTGTGGTGGTAGCGGTCGATGAACTGGCGCAAGCCGGCGAGCATTTGCTCGCGCCCGAGGTGGTTCTGCAACATCCACATCACCCAGGCTCCCTTTTCGTAGACCACCGTCCAGTCCTCGGGCTCTTCGTCGCTGATCATCCTGGCTACGGGCAGTTCTGAATCGGCCTTTCTTCTGGCGCCGTAGCTTTCCTCCATTTGGCGGGCCAACTCCATGCGACCCCGCGGGCCGTTTTGTGCCTCTTGGAGCAGGAGGGCGGAATAGTGGGCCATGCCTTCGATCAAATGGGTCGTGCCGGGGCCAACGGCCGCGCCCACGATGTTGCCCCACCATTGGTGGGCCGCCTCGTGCGCGGTGACCATGGAAAACGGTCGCCCGGTGCCCTTGGAGGTCGCTGCCGGCGGCCTCTCCAGGAAGCCGATTCCTTCCGAGAAGGGAATGTTGGTGGGGAACCCCTGGGCGTTTGCCACTTGGTTGGGAAACTCGCTGAGCTTGAGCTCCTTCCATGGGTAGGGGAAAAACCAGGCGGAGTAGTTCTCCCTTGCCGCCACCAGCGTGGCGAGGATCGAGTCGACGTTCGAAGTGTGGCCGGGGTGGTGAAAGACCGCCGTGTCACCCTGGCGGCGAACCTCCCAGCGGCCGGCGACGATATTGATGATCCCCACCGGGTAATCGCTTTCCCAGACCACGGTAGTGCGACCGTACCGGGAAGATTCGGTTCTCTTCTCGCCGACGCAGTTGACCGTGTACTCACTCGGCGCGGAGACCTCGATCCGTGTGGTGAAGGGCACGCCGAGGCCGGCGGCTGCCGGACGATGGCGCCGCCAGTGGTCTTGGCGAACCTCGGGAGGATCGTAGCGATTGGAGCGGTTGATTCCCCGCCTCTCGATGAATCCCGGGACGGGAAGGAAGGAGTCGCGCAGGGTGTGCAGGGCGACTCCCGAGGGTAAGACGAACTGTTCGACTCCTTGTCCCTTCTGAGTCATCCCCAGGGGGAAAGTGGCCGCATAGGTGAAGCCGACGGTAATCCGCTCCCCGGGCTGCAAGGGGGTGGTGGGGGTGAGCAGATGGAGGTTGGAACGGTCCTCGGCCTGGGTGGCGACGCCATCGAGAGACCAGGCCACCTGGCCGAAGGCTGGCGAGACGGTGAAGGGGAGGCGGTCCATCGCTCGGTCGGTGGCGTTGACCAAGAGAAAAGAACCGTCGATAGCGGCGCCGCGGGCCGGCGGGTCGAGCTCGACCTTGAGGTCGACATGGGCGATCGAGGCAGGTTCGAAGTCTCGCCACGTCGCCACGTTGCGACGCCAGTAGTCTTTGGCTTGGGCCATGGCGGCCGGGCTCTGGAAGCCCGCGTTGACCTCTGTGTGGAGGTAGAAACCGACGGTGAGCGGCACCAGGGCGAAGGGGGCCAAGCGTAGCGCGCGGTGTAGAAGGCCGCGTGGGCGCCAGCGGTGGAAGGTGGCGGCGGCGTCGCGCTCGG
>QIHU01000558.1 GCA_003231035.1 Acidobacteriota bacterium | reverse complement strand
GAGTGGGCAACTACACCTCGTGGCCACCGGAGGCACTCGAGCTGCCCAAGTTGGGCGGCCTGGTCGACGCCGACCTCGAGGCGATCGTCGAACTCAAGCCGGACCTTTTGATCGCCCTGCCCAGCGAGGGCACCATCGCCACCAAGGTGGCGGCGCTGGGCGTGGAGGTGCTGCGTGTGGACAGCGACAATCTGGCGGATGTCGAAGCGGCGATCGCCACCATCGCGAAGCGCTGTGGAGTGCACGAGGCGGGTGAGCGCTTCCTCAGCCAGTGGCGACAGCAACTAGAACCCCGTACCCGCACCGGAGATCCACCGCGAGTCCTGCTCTCAATCGCCCGGCCGGCCGGCCCACCGCGCGAGATCTTCACCGGCGGCCCCGGCAGTTTCCCGCACGAACTGCTCGTCCGCCTCGGCGCGGTCAATGTCCTGGGGGACGCGGCGGCGCCTTACCCGACCGTGGGGCTGGAGGAGATCTTGGCCCGCCAGCCGGAGGTGATCATCGAGCTGCGCACCCTCGAGCCCAGCCCTGACGCCCTGCGCCGCGACTGGCTGGAGTTCGCCGACCTGCCGGCGGTGCGCGACGGCCGCATCGAGATCGTCGCCGGGAGCCACACGATGATCCCCGGCCCTCGCCTCGCCCAGCTTTATGCCGAGCTGGAAGCCGCCCTCAGCGAGGATCCATGACCCCGGTGGACACCACGATTCCCTTGCTCACCGCCCAGGAAATCCACTGGCGACATGGAGATCGCACCATCCTCGGCCCCCTCGACTTGGAGATCGGCGCCGAGGAGTGTTTGATGGTGATCGGCCCCAACGGCGCCGGCAAGACCACCTTGCTACGCCTGCTGACCGGCCTGCTGCCCCCCTCAGGCGGCGAGCTGGCCTGGCGAGGCGAGCCTTACCGACAGTTCTCGCGACGCCAGTTGGCGCGGCGTATCGCCTACGTGCCCCAGGTCCGCCCGACTCGGGTGCCGCTGACCGTCGAGGAAATCGTGCTCTCCGGCCGCTTCCCCCACCTTTCCGCCCGACGCATCGCCCCGGCGGCGCGCGATTGGCGGGTGGTCCGCCGGGCGCTGGCCCAGGTTGAGATCGAAGCGCTGGCCCAGCGCCCCTTGGACGAGCTTTCAGGGGGCGAGAGGCAAGCGGTCTACATCGCGGCGGCCCTGGCCCAAGAGCCGCGGCTCTTGATCCTCGACGAGCCCACCACCCACCTCGACCCCCGTCACCAGCGCGACATCGCCCGCCTGCTGCTGAGGATCCACCGCGGCGGCGAACAGGCGGTGGTGGTCGCCACCCATGACCTCAATTTCGCCTCGCGCTTGGCCGACCGCGTTCTCGCTCTGGACCAGGGCAAGATGGTCGCCTGCGCCCCGCCCTCCGAGGTCTTGTCACCCGCCCATCTCGACCAGCTGTTCGCCGCCCCCTTTGAACTCTTGCGCGGCGGCCAGCGGCCGCTTCATCTTCTCCAGATTGACCAGCCAATTGACTTGCATGCTGGCGACGAATGACAGCGACGAATGACAGCGACGAATGAAGAAGGCTAGCCGCAAATTGCTGCTGATCGCCGTGGTCTGGCTGGCCGTCTTGGTTGTCGCGCCGCTACTCGGTAGCCACGCGGTCAGCTTGGCCGACGCCCTGGGTGGCGACTCCACCGCGGCGACCATCCTCTGGCGCATCCGTCTGCCACGGGTCTTGCTCGCCCTGGCCGCGGGTGGCCTGCTGGCGCTCAGCGGGTTGGGCTTCCAGACCCTATTCCGTAACCCGCTGGCCGAACCCTACACCCTGGGTGTTTCCAGCGGCGCCGCCCTCGGCGCGGTGATCGCGATTCAAACCGGCTTGGCCGACTCGCTCCTCGGTCTGGCCGTGGCCAGTTTCCTCGGCGCCCTCGCCGCCGGTGCGCTGGTCCTCGGCCTGGCGATGCGTCGGCAAGGGATCGAGACCTCCACCCTGCTGCTCGCCGGGATCTCGATCTCACTCTCGGCCTCGGCCTTGATCCTCTTCTTGCAGTACTTCGCCGACCCCACCAAGACCTTCCGCATGGTGCGCTGGATGATGGGTGGCCTGGCGGTGGTCGGCTACCGGGAGGTGGCCTGGCTCCTGCCGTGGGCCCTGGGCGCGGCCGCGCTCTTGTTCTTCTTGCGCCGTGAGCTGGACCTGTTGCTCACCGGCGAAGAGCTGGCGGCCAGCCGCGGGGTGGACCTGAGTCGGCTGCGCTGGTGGATCCTCGGCGGCACCTCGCTGGCCATCGGCTCGCTGGTCGCGGTGGCCGGACCGATCGGCTTCGTCGGCTTGATCGTGCCCCACATTCTGCGCCGCACGGTGAGCCAAGGCCACCTGATTTTGATCCCCGCCTGCCTGCTCGGCGGCGGCGCCTTCCTTGCGCTCTGCGACCTCGCCGCCCGCACCCTGATGGCCCCGGTCGAGATCCCCGTCGGTGTTCTGACCGCCCTGCTCGGCGGGCCGTTTTTTCTCTGGTTGCTGCTGACGCGGCGGTGAGACAGGGAGACCAATACGGGTGAATCCTAGACGATCCACCAGCTGTTAGTTAAAATAGTGGGCGCACTTTAATTAACCCGGAGGCTTAGGAAAAATATATGATTTTCATCCCCACCCAGCCCGTGAACCATGAGTGAGGAACAGAAAGGCCGAAAAACGGGCCATTCTGTCCCCTCGATCGCCGCTGGTTCGACCGTCCAAGCCTTCGTACCTTATCCGCTGCCTCCACAGCCACCCCTCAACATCGAACAAATCGGCCTCGAACGGATTGAACGAGCCAATCGTAGCCTAGGTAGGATCGATGGTCTGACAACGATCTTGCCGGACACCTCGTTGTTCCTCTTCTTCTACGTGCGCAAGGAAGCGATCCTCTCCTCGCAGATTGAAGGAACTCAGTCCTCACTAGAGCAACTCCTGCTCTTCGAGAGCCAGGAACTCACCTCCTTGCCGATCGACGAGATCCAAGAAGTCTCCAACTATGTGCGAGCGCTCTACCATGGATTGGAACAGATCCGCGGTCAGGGTCTACCACTGTCTCTCAGACTGATCCGCGACATCCACCGTATCTTGCTGGCCGGTACCCGGGGCCAAAACAAAGATCCCGGACAGTTTCGACGCGTCCAGAACTGGGTTGGAGGAGGCCACCCCTCCCTCGCCGCCTTCATTCCACCTCCGCCGCTCGAATCCGTCGCCGGCATGCAACAACTCGAGTCGTTTCTACACGATCGCCCCGAACGCACGCCTCCGCTGATCAAGGCCGGACTGATGCATGTTCAGTTGGAAACACTCCATCCGTTCCTCGACGGTAACGGACGGCTTGGGCGGCTGCTGATCCCCTTGCTGCTTTGCTCCGAAAAGGTACTCGACGAACCCACTCTCTATCTCAGCCTCTACTTCAAGACCCATCGACAAGCCTACTACCAGCACCTCCAACGAGTTCGCACCGAAGGTGATTGGGAAGGTTGGTTGGGTTTCTTCCTGGACGGCGTCGCAGACACCGCCGACAAGGCCGTCGAAGCCGCGAAGAGCATCTTGACCCTCTTCGAATCTGACCGCGAGAGCATTCGATCTCTGGGAGGAACCGCGAGTTCCGCTCTGCGGCTACATGACCACATCCAGAAGAAACCGATCGCCTCCGTCGCGAATGCGGCCACCCAAACCGGCCTCTCCGTACCCACCGTGGGTTCGGCCTTTCACCGTCTGCAAAAGCTCGGTATTGTCCACGAGATGACGGGCAAGAAACGAGGCCGCCTCTTCGCCTACGCTTCGCTTCTCGCTATCCTCAACGAGGGAATCTGACCATGCGCTTCTATCGCACCGGCCACGAGGGTTTCTACGCCGCGCACGATCCCAGCGGAGAGCTGCGACTGCTCTATTCAGACCCCTACGAAACCCTGCCCGCCGGCTGGGAGTACGGACGACCGATCGATCTAGAGCAGGAGGGCTTGTTGCCGCCGGTCTTCCCGCGCAAGATCGTGGGGATCGGTCGCAATTACCGAGCCCACGCCGAAGAGCTGGGTAACCCGATGCCCACCGAGCCGTTGATTTTCTTGAAGGCTCCGACCTCGGTGATCGGCCCCGCCGCCACCATCCAGCTCCCCCCCGAAAGTGAGCGGGTGGAGTTTGAGGGCGAAATCGCGGTGGTCATGCGCCAACGGCTCACCCAGGGCAACGCCGAGCAGGCGCGGCGGGCCATCCTCGGAGTCACCTGCGCCTGCGATGTCACCGCCCGCGACCTCCAAAAGTCAGACGCGACCTTCGCCCGCGGCAAGTCCTTCGACACTTTCTGCCCCATCGGCCCGGCGGTCCAAGTGGACGCCGACCTCGACGATCTGGAAGTGGTGACCCGGGTCAACGGCAACGAACGCCAGCGTGGCCACACGGAACGGATGCAGTGGGGAATCGTCGACCTGGTGGTCTACGTCTCGCGGATGATGACCCTGGAGCCCGGCGACCTCATTTTGACCGGCACCCCAGCCGGGGTCGGCCCATTGGCCGACGGCGACGAGATCGAAGTGGAGGTCTCCGGGGTGGGAAGGCTGAAAAACAAAGTTGGAGTGCGCAGAACCTGATGAGACCCCCGAGCGCCAGCCGCGGCTTCGATCAACGATTCCTCTTGCGCATCGTGATCGCCCTGCTGGTCGGGGTAGGCAGCGGTTTCCTCCTCATCCACACGCGCGGTTACTTCCTGAACATCGCCATCTTGATGGGCCTCGCCCTCGCCATCCTCGCTTACTCGGCGATCCAGACTACCGAACGGCTATGGCGAATGTGGGCCCGCCGCCGCCGCGACTGAGCGCTGCCGCGGAACGATCGCCAACCCCAACCCCGCCGCCGCGACCAGCAGGCTAGCCCAAGTTGGAATGACCACATAGCGCCGATACTTGGCCTCGATGCCCAACGGACCGCCGAGGTTCTCCCGCTTGTACTCGTAGGTCCATCCCAGCTGCGCCGGCAGGTGCGGAAAGAGAAGCAGGATGGCGCCGACCACGAAGAGGAGCCCTCCCAGAATACGCAGCCCACTCCTCATCCGTTCTAACTCACACCGTCGTCGTCTAGGAGATCTTCCAGCGCGTCGGACTCCGAATCGATCGAAGGATCGGCTTCCGGTTTGCGCAACCAGCGCCAAGGGAACAGGGCCAAGGCGGCGACGGGCAGCAGGTAGATCGCTCGACCCAAGGTTACCCCCGAAAACAGGAGCACCAACCAAGCCGAGAGCGAACCGAAAGCGAGCGCGGCACGCAGGGTGGGGGACTGAAGCATGGCGCGACGTTACCAGCAAACTCCTCATCACGGCTTGCCAGTGGAGACCATAGCCCCTGCGGTATTCTCGCCTCATGACCAGACCCTGGTACCCGAAAGATGAAGAGACCCTATTCGAACATCCGATCTTCGCCGTCAAGCGCCAGCAGCTAGAAGCCGGCGAGGCGCCCGCGGGTAGTGAAGGTGCCACCGCCATGAGCCGTGGAGGCGACCAGCGGGTGGCGATCCTGGTGGACGCTCCCGACTGGATCAACGTCATACCCATCCTGCCCAACGGCGAGGTCCTGATGGTGCGCCAGTGGCGCTACGGCGTTGCGGCGGAGACGCTGGAGATTCCCGGCGGCATGGTCGAACCCGACGAAGAACCCCGCGCCGCCGCCGAGCGTGAGCTTCTGGAAGAGACCGGCTACCGCGCCGGCCAGTGGACGCAGCTGGGCGAACTCGACCCGAACCCCGCCTTCCAGACCAACCGCATCGTCACCTACCTTGCCGAAGAGCTGGAGCAAGTCGGTCTCCCCGAAGGGGATGGCGAAGAGGAGATCACCCTGGATCAAGCACCCCTAGAGCGGATTCCAGAAATGATCGCAGAGGGCGAGATCCGGCATACCCTGGTGGTCAGCGCCTTCTATCTGCTCGGCCTACGACGGAGTCTCAAGGACGGTTGACTCGGCGACCTCCCCCAGCCGCGCATCTAGCGCCTGGTAAGGTATCGGCAACGACAAAGGACCCTTCATGAAGATCTCGACCCGCGGTGAATACGGTTTGCGCGCGATGCTCTACATCGCTCGCAACGGCCAGGATGCGCCGGTCACCAGCAGAGAGATCGCCAAGCGTCAGGCCATTCCCGAGCCTTACTTGCGCCAGATTCTGGCCCTGCTCTCCAAAGACCATCTGATCCAGTCCAACCGCGGCCCGCAGGGGGGGCACCTGCTAGCGCGATCGGCCGACTCGATCACCCTGCGCGACATCCTGCTCACCCTCGAAGGGCAGACCACCTCAGTCGATCAGATTCTGGCCCTACCGTGCAATATCGAGGTTGGGCCTGAGCACTGTGTGATTCGAGAGGTTCTCCTCGAGGTCAAGCAGGCGGTCAACACGATCCTTGGGGGCACCACGCTGGCGCGGCTCGCGGCGCGGCAGCAGGAGATCCTCGACCGCAAGATCCGGGTACCTAGCGATCTGGTGGCGGAAGGCGACCCACCTTCGGTGTTGAACGTTCTGCCAAGCTGAACTCGGCATGAACGCACACCGTAGATGGGAGTCAGCGCTACCCTGTGTGGTCCTCGGCCTGCTGGTCGTTTTTGGCCTTTGGGGTTGCGGTAGAGGGCGGGAGAGCAGCTCCAAGGAGCCCCTGCCGATTGAAATTACGGCCGAGGGGCCGGTGAATTCGCCAAGCTCAGGGCGGCCAACCGCAGTCACGCCGGACCCCAACACCGCCGGTGAGAACCCACCGAGCGCCGAGTCCGCCGAAATACCACCCCGCATGCCTTGAACCCGCTTGCCTAAGTTGTTATGCTCCGTCCACCGCGACGGAACCTCGGGTGGCAACGG
>QIHU01000557.1 GCA_003231035.1 Acidobacteriota bacterium | reverse complement strand
CCCTAGTTGTCTCGGTTGCGCTGCCCACAGCGATTCGTTTTCACGCGATTAGCAGGAACGGTACCGCAGAAGAGGTAATTTCTCAAGCCCCAAGAAGAAAATCTTGTGAACGTTGGAGTGGGTCTTGACCTCTCGGTCCGATGGCCAAAGAGGGGCGATCCGCGCGACCGGTCGGGCCAGAACCCGTCCCTCGATCCGGTAGGCCATCCAGACGGGGGGCTGGTTGGAGGTACCCCAGGGGTCGCGGTCACGAGCGGCGCGAGCGGCGGTGGCCAGGGCATCGAGCGGGCTCAAGCCTTGGTCCATCGCCTCCCAGAAGTCGGTCATCAATTCTCGACTGGGGCTGTCCAAGACTTGCCACAGAGTTCCGACCACCTGGTGCGCGCCGGAGAGCAGAAAGGCGTCGGCGTAGCTCGGTCCGTGGAGGGGGCCAGCTCCCGCCGAGGCCGAGTTGCAGCTAGAGAGGACCGCTAGTTGCAGGTGGCTCAGGTCGAGCCCCAGAATGGTTTTGGAGGAAAGGGTCTTGCCTTGCGTGCCGAGGAGCAACTCCTGGTGGTAGGGGGCCAGGAGGTCGGCGCGCAGGTGGCCACTGAAGTGAAAGAGTGGCGCCCTTGCGAGGTGGCGGAGGAGTTCGTCGCGCGACGGTGAATCGAGCAAGATGGAGTTGGCCATCCGGCTGGCCACAAATCGTGCCTCCTCCTGGGCGGCGGGTAGTTCATCTTCCGTGTCCGCCGCCACGACGACCAGAGAGGGGCCCTCGGCTCCCGACCGATCGTCTTTTCTGAGGAGCAATGAAAGAGTGGGGGAGCTGCCGACGCTGCCCGTTTCGATCAACGGTTCGCCGGTCGCGGGGTGGGGCAGAGCGGCAAACGGGATCGCCGCGAAATCGCGGCCGGCGACGAAGATGTACCGTCCGGCTAGCTTGAGATCGGTGGGCAAGAGTTCGCTTGCTAGCTCTTGCAGGATCTTGCGCCGTTGTTCTGGAGTGGCGGCTTGCAGCTGGGCGGCACGTTGTCGCAGGGTGGTGCTACTGGTGGAGAGTTCATGCGCTTTGAGGTCCTGAGCGGAGAGGGTCCAGGCGACAGGCCGTTCGTGATCCAGGAGGAGGATCATCACCGCGTCGGTAGTGTCGGCGAGCTGGTGGAGGCGTTGGATCAGATTGGCCTCGGGCTGGGTTCCCATTCCACTGCTGAACAGCTGTGCGCGTTCCGCCGCAAGCAAGGCGTTCGAGTCGTCGCCGAGACGATGCAAGGCGAGTGCATGCTCGGCGTGGGCGAGCTGGGCCAGCCCCGCACCCACCGTCCCAGGCCGATCGATCGGCGCCGGATCCACGTCCGCCAGCAGCTTCTGAATACGCTCGAAAGAAGCTGGAGTGGGGGCGCTTCCGGTCGCCGAGTTGAACCGGGCCAGAGCGAGGCGGCCGCGGACCTCGTCGAAATTCGACCCCAGCTCGCGGAAGGTGACGATGGCTCTGCCCAGGGATTCTCGGTGTTGCGCGGTTGCGGCCTCATCGCTGCTGGCCTTCTCTCCAGAATACTCACCAAGATACAGCGCCGCTTCCTCGACCGCGAGGTCGCCTACCGTGAGTTGGCGCAGGGCGCGGTCCTCGATCGCCGCGACCGCGGCCCGGGCCTGTTGGAAAGCGGTGGTTGCCCGCTCCAAGGCGCCGAGGCGGTGCTCGCTCACCCCGAGGCCGTACCCGGAGGAGGCCAGTCCGTAGTGGGTTCCCCAGAGTTTGGCGTTGGCCACCGCCTCGCTGAATAGACGTCGGGCGGCGTGGTGAAAACCGATCTCCTGAAGGGTCGTGCCGATGGTGAACAGAGCAGCGTGGATACGCCGCCGAGTGCCCGTGCGGAAGACCTCTGGGAGATCCCGCGCGAAGGCTTCCCAGCTTTCTTCCAAACGGCCATCGAGGGTCGCTACTTCCCCGGCGAGGACCCGGATCGTGGTGGCCGGGTGCGGTCCATAGATGGGCTCAACCACCGCCAGCGCATCGCTGTAGGCGCGGCGGCTGGCGAGGTACTCACCCTGGCGCCCAAGGAGAGTTCCGCGCAGCCACCCAAGGCGCCCGAGGAGGAACGGGTAGTGGGCCGCCGGTCCGAGGAGCAACTCGTCGACAGCCGCTAGGGCCGCGGCAGTGTCCACGAAGTAGTCGGCGGTCGCCAGCCCTGCCGCGGCGCTCAGTTCGAGAGGGCTGGAGCGCGAGCGCAGTATCGGCAGCGCCCGATCGAGGGCCTCTCGCCCCGCTTCAGGCTCCAGCACTTCCAGGTGATGCAGCCCCTGGCCCAGCTCGACGATGGCTTGGAGATAGGGCCGGTCGTCCGAACTCGGCCAGCCGCGCAGAACCTCCTGGGCGAAGGGAGTTCCCCGTTGCGCCAGCCGGTCGGCGAGGAGCTGGGCCGCCTCGCGCGGTTCGCGAGACTCGTTGGCGCGGAGGGTCTCGGTGGCCAGTCGCGGCAGGAGTTCCTCGATCAGCCAGCGGTGGCTGCGCCATGGGAAACGGTCGACGGTCGTTTCGATCTGGCCCAGTTGGCTCTCCCACGGCGCGTTGCGCAACTCTTCCCAAGAGTCGGCGAACGAGCGTTGCTCGTACAGAGCATCGCGCCGGTTGGCGATCTCCGCTTGCCACTGGGGGTCGTGTTCCAGTTGGCTGGCCTTCTCCCAGGCGTGCAGAGCCTCCGAGCGTAGGCCGAACTCTTCGAGGATCAGAGCTAGATTGAACCATGCCTCGGCGGAACCCGAGTGCGTTGGGCTGGTCAGTTTGAGGTCGAGGTCGATGGCCCGTTCGATGGCTTCGAGGGCCTCGAAAAGATCGAACGCGGAGCCACCGGCGCGGTACCGCAGGAGCAGGGTGGCGGCGTAGTCGCTCCAGCTCGACGGATCCTCGGGATGCCGGCCCAAGGTTTCCCGCAACGCGTCGAAGGTATCGTCCAAACTCTCAAGATCGGGCAGCTGGAGGATGGGCTCGATGGCCTGCCGTCGATCCTCCTCGGCCACGGTAGACGAGCCGCGCCACCGGAACGGCTCGTTGGGCTCCGCTTCCGCGCAACCGATCGTCTCGACACCCAGGCCCTGCCGACACTCCGCGTACCGCAGGCCGCCCGCGAAGCGCGGTTCGACGGTGCGCCTCGGCAACGGCTCGTCGCCACATCCCCAAGAGAACGCCAGAAAGCCAACCGCCAGCGCCGCCCCGAATGGGGCTCTCCACCCTGGGAGGCGGTGCGAGCGGTGTGGCATGGCATGACTATATCTTGCGAAGTTCCTCAGCCTTCGGACAGGAAGACTGGGCGCAAGGGCTGCACAGTAGTCGTATCGCACCGTGCTAGAGAGCGAGAGTGACGAACTACTCCATGGTGGTTTACTCCTGTCCCGGCGGACAGGCGCGTCCTTTGACCGCTGAGAGCCCCACGTGCGGTTTCGTTACCGGAACACGAAACGGTTTGAGCGGATGAGGAGGCCGCCCTTGGGGCCACGTCATCACATTGTAGAGCTGCTCGAAATGAGGCAGGGCATTGCCGTTCGGAGGTCCGTGGTCGAAGGTCGGTTCGACGGTGTAGCTGGTGGTCACAGCCTTATTGAAGCGTAGAGGCTGCCCTTTGTTCGAATCTACCGTGACCGCACGTACCCCTTTGAAGCTCAGCTCCAACGCAGGAGCGAGCCGGGGCAGAGTTGGGTAGTTCCCGATCGGATTCTGATTGCTCCCGCGAATCTGCCAAGGGCCAGGGAGAGGTGTAGCTGTCGGATCCTCGGAGAGTTCACCGGCGGACAGATCCAGCCGTGCGATGGCCGAGGTGCCGGCAAGGTTCGAACCGAGGGTGCCCTGGGAGACCCCCTGGGCTCGCCCGTCGAGTGAAGTCAGGGAGAGCAGGTTGGGTAGGTGGGTGGTCAGCGGTTGCGCATGGTCTTCGGCCCAATCCGGTTCGATCCGCAGGATCTCGTCCACGAGCTCTCGGCGGGCGAAGGTCTCGCCTTGGAGGTCGGCTACTAGCGGGTCCGGCGCTGAGGTGGGCTCGTTGGCGGTATCCACTAGCCCTCCCAGGGGGTAAGCGAAGGCAGCCGAGTGGCGGTGATTCGCGTGTGCCCCGTTGCCAGCGGGTGAACGCACCGCGAGCAGTGAGCCGGTTGTACCGTCGCCGGTGGGTACCCATACGACCAATCCCGCGATCCTGATCTTGAATTCAAATCCTTCAGCCATGGCCAGTCTCCTCTCATCTCCACTGTGATTTGCGGTCGGAATGACGCACGGGGATTGCACTAGGCTGTGCGGTTCCCCTCGCGTCGTAAAACTTACTGTTCGCGCGATTCTTGCCGTCGGATGGATTGTCGGCAGGGGTCGGTTTGCGAACGTTCTAGTAGACGGACGGTGGGCGAAGTTTTCCGTGAGGGTGAGAAGGAAGGGCTAGAATGATGCGCTATCCACTGTGATCCGCTAACCTGCTTTTTCTTGTCCTCGGGAGGGGCGATGACCCAAACCGCTCGTAGCGGCCGCCGGAAGGGGTTGTTGCGCTTCCGAAGAGGGGGTCAGTCTGGTGCTGAGGAGCGTTTTCTCGCTCACCTTGAGCTGATCGAGAGAGCCGCCCAGTCGGCCGGTCGGCGGGCGGGGTTTTCGCCGCAGGACGTGGAGGAGTTTGTCTCCGAGGTGAAAGTCAAGTTGATCGAGGACGACTACGCCGTGGTGCGTAAGCATCGGGGCGACTCGCGGATGTCGACCTACCTGGTCACGGTGGTCAACAATCTGTGTCGCGACTTTCGCAACCACTTGTGGGGCAAGTACCGGCCTTCGGCCAAGGCGAAGGAGTTGGGGACCGCCGCCGTGGTGCTCGAAAGTCTGTTGGTCCGCGACGGGCAGGAGCTGGCGGCGGCGATCGAGATGGCGAAGGAGCGGCTCGACGTGCCGAAATCGCGCCAGGAGTTGCACCAACTGGCCGGCCAGCTGCCGGCGCGGGTGAGGCGCCAGTTCGTCGGCGAGACGGCGCTCGAAGGGCAACCGGCGGATTCCTCCACGGCGCCCGAGCGGCGGGCGAGCGAGGCCGAGTTCGCGGTGGCTAGCCAGCGAGTCGAGCAGGTGTTGGACCAATCGCTGCGCGCTCTGGATCCCGAGGATTTTCTGATCCTCAAGATGCACCTGGCCGATGGCCGGACCCTGTCGAGCATCGCTCGCGACCTCGGCCTCGACCAACGCCCCCTCTATTCGCGCCGGGATCGCTCGCTCAGCCGTCTGCGCAAGGGGTTCGAAGATTCTGGCTTGACCTGGGAGCAGGTGCGCGAGATTCTGGGCTGGCGCGACCGCGAGCTGCACTCCGTGCTCACCGCCGATTCGCGGGTTCAACCCGGAAACGGCGGCGCTCAGTCGTCTAATTCAGTGGAGCGCTACCCGGAGACGAGTTCTTGAGTACCCTCGACCAGACTAGACCCGACCTGGAAGATCTCGCCGCTTTCGTCGACGGGCGACTGGCCGGTGAGCTTCGCCAGTCGGTCGAGGAGCGGCTGGCGCGCGATCCGGCCTACTACGAGGTCTTTCTCGAGACCTTGCGCTTCCGGGAAGAGAACGAGGCCGTAGCGTCACCGGCCGAACGGCGCCGAGTTTCGTTTGTGAGGCCGGCGCTTGCAGCCGCTGCCGTAGTGGTGATGGCGGTCGGGGTTTGGTGGTTGGCGAGTCCGTCCGATGCAACGGTCCGGCTGGCGTTGCTCGATGCCGAGCGCATTGTTGAGCTGGAGGGTTGGGATAGCCTCGACTGGACCGTACAGCGCGGCACCGAGCTGCCTCGGAAACTCTCGGCCGAGCAGAAGGCATTCCGGCTTGGGGTGCGTACGGTGGACTTTCGTGTCGCCCTCGCCGCTGGCGATCTCGCGGAGGTGGAACCAGCGTTAGGCCAGTTGAAGAGTTTGGTCCGCGCCTTGCGTCTTTATGGGGTGGCCAGAAAGCTTGCGGCGGCAGAAGAAGTCTGGAGGACTCATTTCCGAGCTGGAGAATCATGCCGACGACATCGAATCTAGCCTACGCGAGGTCTTCGATGGCAAGTCCGAAGAGGCTCTCGGTTTCACCCTGGGCCGGTGGACTCAGGCTACCCGCCTCGCCGCCCGCAGCGAGAATCGCCGAGCCTTCGTCGACTATCTTGCTCGCGCTCCCCGCCTTGACCACCGACCCGAGATCACCGCAGCCTTGGCGAGACTCGAAGAGGGGGCCGGGAAAATAGACTCTCCCGACGGCTGGAGCCGAGTGGTGGCCGAACTCGATGACCTTGCCAAGGCGCTCGGGGGTTGAAGAGGTTTCCTGACTTGACGGCGGAGTTGCTTGATGGATCGTGGGTGATGACAGAACCTGCGTCAGAGCGTCGGTGAACGCCAGCTCAGACCGTCGAAGCGGCTAAAGTCCCGGTCGCTGGTGATCCATTCACTGCCGGATTCGATCGCCAAGGCGGCGAAGAAGGCGTCGGGGATGAGGTTGCCCTTGGCTTGGGCTTGCTGGCAGAGATGGGTGAAGATCTGCCAGTGACGCTCGCCGGGCGAGACTGGAACGCAGTTCGGCTGAGAACGCAGCGCAATGGCGAACTCTAGGGCCTTGTCGATGGGAGTGGGCGGTTGGAACACCCTTGGATGGGTGACGATACGCAGGAAACCGCTCAATACCAGATCGGAGAGGCCAAATGATGCGGGTGAGTCGATGAGTTCATCGAGCCACCGCCGTACTGTCTGGTGCTGGGGGGCGTCCTGACGGAAGGCGGTCACCAGCACATTGACGTCAGGGAGCCTCAACAGGGCCCTCCATCAGTTCGAGCAAAGCGGCGGAGTCGTCAAGGTCTACTCCAGGCTGCAACCCCTGCCCCCGAAAGGTAGGCAGCGGCACCCGCTCGCGACCGACGCGTTCTTGTCGTCCATGGAGCATCTCCCGCAGCGCCTGCTCTAGCAAGGCGGTGAAGGTTGTCTGCTCGTCGGCGGCCAACCGCTTGACCTGCCGGGATAGATTGTCGTTCAGTCGCACCGTGGTCCGTATCGTACTGCTCATATGTCGGAGCGTATGTACTCGGCGTCAGTATGTCAAACTTGTTGAGAGTCGGGTGGTGTCCTAACCGTGTGTGGAACCAGTTCCCGCGCTCGGCGTGGTCGAGCCCGGACTCGGAATTTGGTGGTAGCCGATGGGCTAGCCTTCTTCCCTTGCTGTCGCGGCGCTCTCTTGGCGCGCCTGCTTACGAGCCAATGTGGCGACCTCGCACTTGGCACAGCCCGGCTCTTCGCTCTTCCGCGCTGGCAACATCCGACGCACCACCGACCATGCCGCCCACGCGGCGATCAGGCTCACCACCCAGAATTGCCAGTTGCCCCACGGCATCAGGCCACTCCCGCCAAGCGGAAGCCCTGATAGGTAAAGAAGGCGAACACCCAGGCGAGGCCGGTCATCCACACCATTTGCAGGGCCGCCCAGCGCCAGCTGCCGGTCTCGCGGCGGGTCACCACGAGAGTGGGAAAACACTGCATGGCAAGGACGAAAAAGACCAGCAAGCTCGCCGCCGTGGCTCGGGTGAAGAGGGGGGAGCCGTCGTCGCGTCTGGCGTCACGGACTCGTGCGACGACGCCCTCTTCACTCTCTTCTCCGGTCAACAGGACCGCCATGGTGGAGACGAAGACCTCGCGCGCGAGGAAGCTGGTGAGCACCCCGACGGTCAACTGCCAGTCGTAGCCCAGCGGTGCGTAGAGCGGTTGCACTAGCCGGCCCAGTTGACCGGCGAAGCTCTGGCGTCGGGCGTGGCGAGCTTCGAGGGCGTCGGCTTCAAGGGTAAGGCTCGCGCCGCGTTCGGCATCCACCGCCGAGACGCTCGCCGCTTGGCTGCGCAAGGCCAGTGCTTCCGGGGGCGGCTCGACCGTTGGGTAGGCCGACAACCACCACATCACCACGCAAATCGCCACGATCACCGTGCCCGCCTTCTGGAGGAAACTTTTACCCTCCTGGTAGGCGGTGATCAGTGCTGTACGCAAGGCCGGCCGCTTGTAGGAAGGCAGTTCCAGCACCATCGGTCGCGAGCGGCCCTTGAGGAAGGTGCGCCGTGCCACCAGGGCGCTGATCAACGCCGCCAGCGCGCCGAGCAGGTAGCAGCCCATGAAGGCCAAGCCGGCGAGCAAGGGGCGATCCCGAAAGAGCAAGCTGGTGAGCAGGACGTAGACCGGCAACCTTGCCGAACAACTCATGAAAGGGGCCACCAGAATGGTCGCCAGTCGATCCCTGCGGTCAGGAATCAAGCGGGCCGAGAGGATGCCGGGCAGGGCGCAAGCGTGGCTCGAAAGCAAGGGGACGAAGGCGTGGCCCGGGAGACCGAACCGGCTGAGAACTCGATCGGCCACAAAGGCCGCCCGGGCCAGGTAACCGGTGTCTTCCAGCAAGCTGATCAGGAAAAAGAGCAGGCAGATCTGGGGCAGGAAAACCACCGTCCCGGCGACGCCGCCAATGACCCCTGTGGCGATGAGGTCGCGCACCGGTCCGGCCGGCAGTGCCGCCGCGACCCAGTTGCCGAGGACCTCGAAGGTGAGGTCGATCAAATCCATGGGGATCGTCGCTAGGGTGAAGACGGTCCAGAAGAGGCCGGACATGATGGCGGCGAAAAAGAGAATGCCCAGCACTGGGTGAGTGAAAGCTTGGTCGAGCCGCTCGGTGAAGCTGTCGCCACCGCTGCCGATCGCCTCTTGGCCTCCGACACTCGCTTCCATCACCCGGTCGGCCCAGGCGAGTAGAGCGTCGCCGTCGGTGGTTATTGGGAGAGGAAATTCAGGGGCCACGCGGTCCTGGCTGAGGGCTCCGGCCAGAGTGAGTTCGAGTTCCTTGACCCCCTCGCCGCTGCGCGCCACGATCGGCACCACCGGGCAGCCCAGCAATTGGCCCAACCGCACGGGGTCGAGGCTGAGACCTCGCCGCTGGGCGAGATCCACCATGTTGAGGGCCACCACCGTGGGCAGCCCCATGCCGAGAGCCTCGCCGCCGAGGCAGAGGCTGCGTGAAAGGTTGGTGGCGTCGAGTACCACCAGCACCGCGTCGGGTTTGCGGTACAGCCCCTCTCCCATCAGGACCGAGTGGCAGATCCGAGCCTCGGGAAGATCTAGGAAGAGGCGGTAGGTGCCCGGCAGGTCGACAATCTCGGCCGATGGCGAGGGCAATGGAGCTAGCCGGGCCCGCCCGAGGCGGGCGCTGGTTGTCGTTCCAGGAAAATTGGCCGTCTTGGCCCGCAGACCGCACAGCCGGTTGAACAGCGTCGTCTTGCCGGTGTTTGGAGCCCCCAGCAGGGCGATCCGGGCGCTGGTCGAGGTGGTTTTCGCGGTGGTGACCTCGGCCTCCCGCTCCACCCGGTGCGGGGTGGCGATGCTCATGCCGCGGGTGTTGGCTTGGGCGCGGGCGGATCGAGTGGCTCGACCTTGAGACAAGCGGCGATCGGGGCGGCCAAACCGATGCGAACTCCCCGAACCTCAACGATGCAAGGCGCGCCGATCTTGCGAATCAGGAGCTTGCGGTTACGCACCAATCCCAGGGCGGTCAGCAAGTCCTTGTCCGCATCCGGCACGGTACTGCCGCGCAGACGGGCCAGCGTGCCTTCGGCGAGGCTGGTCAGGGAGGGCCAGGATCGAGTTGTTTCTTTGCGGGAGTCCATGCGGTCCATCTCTTAATGAGACTATATCTCAATAGGGAGAAACCACTTTAGCATGCTTCTCGGTGGAATCCGCGCCACCCTTGTGGGTGGGAGGCTTCACGCCCCCGCTGGCGGGGGGCGCGGAGTCAGTGCCGCGTTGTCTACGGGACGACGACTGGCCAAGGGTTGGTGTTGCCCGACTCGAAATCGTTGCTGAAGATCTCGATGTTGACCTCGAACAGCTTGCTGCCGGTAGCCAAGAAGAGATGGCCGTCGAACCAGAATGCCTCGTCTTGGCTAGAGCCGATGCGCACGGGCAGGTTGCTGTACGGAGTGTGTAGGTAGAGGTCAGCGTTGTTGGTGCCGCTGCTGAAGGTCAGAGCCCCGCAGGAGGATACGCTGTGCACCCTGCTGTTGGTGGCGAAGAAGCTGGCCTGGGTTTCGGTCCCGTCGGGAGCACGGAGCCAGACCTGATCCACGCCGGAGACATCCAGACGTCCGAAGGCGAGCCAATCCCCATCCAGTTCGAAGCGGAAGGGAGTGTCGACACTGAAAGGAGTCAGCAGCGTTTCCACGCCATCTTTGAGGTACGCGATGGCGAACTCCAAAGTGTTAGGGGTGGCTTGGCGCATTTTCTTGTAGGCCACCGCGCCGCCGTCCGTCCGCGGACTTGCGTAGATATGTGGAGGATCGCTGATGAGACTGGTCACCGTGCCGCCGTCGAAACGCATCAGCTCCGTCCTTGACGGGGCAACATAGATGATCGAACCGTCCGGAGCCAAGGAGGTGCCGACGTTGGAAATGTCGGTGGCAATCAGCTGATTTGTCTCGTTCACCAGGTCGCGGCGAGTGAGGTGATAGTCGGTGAGCGTCGGCGGAACCGAAACACCCTCAACCCAGCTGGCCCAGAGGTCTCGGGTCTGTAAATCCGACGCCCGAAAGGCACCGATATCGAACAGGGTGCCTTCGTTACGCCAGTCCCACAGGTGCTCGGTTGGGCCTCCGGCAAGCAGCTTGACGGGAGCGATCAGCCCTAACGGGGTCAGCTGCGCGAACGGGCTCTCGAGCAGAGTGTTCAGGTCGTCAAAGACGGTCGTCTCGATGCCGGTTCCACGATCCTTGACCCCCACCAGCTCGCCGAAACCGGGGGTGATCTCGCCGGTGAAGAGCAGATGATCTTGGCTGACGTCGACGATCCAACCGCCGGTCGAGTCCACTTCGGAGAAGAGCGGATGATCGATGTTCCAAAGGTGGACCAGGCGGTGGCCTATCTGCCCGGCGGAGTCGGTCCCCTGGATGCAGGTCGAGAGTCGGTCGCCGTGGTCAAAGGAGGCCACGTTGGCGGTCTGGTTCAAGACGGGGCCACCGTTGGAGACGATCGGGGTTGTGTTGGTGCAGGCTTCCCAAGAAGTGCTGTTGCGCATCTCGATCATGGAGCACCCGGCGGGGCCATCGTCCGCGCAGGTGGCTTGGACCGGGAAGGTGGATTTCACCACGGCGAAGTCTAGAGGGGTGATCAAGGTGATGACCGGGGGCAGGTCGAAGTTCACCTGGATCGTGGCAATGTCCTGGTTGGCGAAGACATCGGTCGCCGTCACGCTCAGGCTCTTGGGGCCCCAGCTGGCACCGGTCATGTCGATCGTGGTGCTCCAGCTGCCGTTGGCGAAGGCTAGATTCTGAACCGTGCCATCGAGGTCGGCAACCACCGTGTCGATAGCGAAATCCGAAGTGGTGGTGACAAGGACGATCACGGCTTCGTGAATGATCCCGCTGTTCACGGGGGTTACATAGGTGACCGCGACAGCGCCGACAGGGCCGGCCCAGGCACCGCTTGTCGAGGTCAGTGCCAAAGCTAGACCAAGGCCAGCGAGTTGACGATACCGATTCTTAGGCGAGGTATGCATGGCGGTCTCCCTAGTTCTTAGAGTTGACCCCACTCGCTGTTGAGCTACTTCCAGCTAGTCGGAGATCTGTTCAGAGGGTTTTCGGCTGATAATCAGGGCCACTGTAGCATGAGTTTGATGAGTTCAAGGTCGCTAGTCGACCTGGTCGAGCGCGAGGATCGTTCGCACTTGCACTTTCTTGTCCTTCTTGACCGTGACCTCGACCTCGCGCCGTCCCGATCCCGTTGGGGGCTCGCTGGTGTAGTAGGTCAAGACGTACTGGTGGCGCAGCTCGTTGTTGATTTGGCTGAAGGCCGCGGCGAGGCCGGCGATGGAGCCCACCCGCAACAGCCTGCCACCGGTCGGTTGGGTCAGTAGTTTGAGCTGTTGCACCTGGTCGTTGACCGAGCCGGCACCCGCTGCGCCGCCACCGGGGTGGGCTAGCGCCACCACGTAAACGGGTACGCCGAACTTCTGGCCGAACTCCACCGCTCGCCGAGGCCGCGCCCGGCTGCTGGAATCGAAACCGTCGGTCAAGACGACCAGCGCCCGTCGCCCCGGCTGTTGCTGAAACTGGAGGAGGGAGAAGAGCACCGAGTCGTAGAGGGGGGTCATCCCCTCCGGGTTGGGCTCGATGGACTCGAGCGCTCGGTGCAACCGCATGGGATCGTTGGTCGCGGGGTGCACCAGGCTGAGCCCGGAATCGAAGGTGACTAGGAAGGCGCGGTC
>QIHU01000174.1 GCA_003231035.1 Acidobacteriota bacterium | reverse complement strand
TCGTCCAAGATCCAGTAACCGCGCCCCTGGGTGGCGGCGATCAAGTCGCCCTCTTTGACCGCCAGGTCGGTGATCGGGACGACCGGCAGTTCGAGTTGCAACGACTGCCAGTTCGCACCGTCGTCGACGGAAAGATAGACGCCGTTTTCCGTCCCGGCGTAGAGCAGCCCCCGGCGGTTGGGGTCGGCGCGAATCGCCCGGGTGAAGTGGCCGCGGTCGATCCCCCGGTCGATCCGGCGCCAGCTCTCGCCGTAGTCGGTGGTCTTGAACAGGTAGGGCGCGAAGTCGTCCAGCTTGTACCGGGTCGCCGCCAGGTAGAGGCCGCCGGTCTCGAAGGGATGGGCGTCGATCCCGTTGATCATCGACCACTCGGGCAGCCCCGGCGGGGTTACGTCCGCCCAGGACTCTCCACCGTTGCGCGATATGTGCAGCTTGCCGTCGTCGGAACCGGCCCACAGCACGCCGGCCTCGTGCGGCGACTCGAGCGCCGCGAAAATCGTCCCGTAGTACTCGACGCTGGTGTTGTCCTGGGTAATCGGCCCGCCCGAGGAGGCCATCTTCGACTTGTCGTTGCGGGTCAAGTCGGGGCTGATCGCCCGCCAGCTCGCCCCCTCGTCTTCGCTGACGAAGAGCACCTGCGCCGCGGCGTAGAGCTTGTTGGCGTCGTGCGGCGAAAAGAAGAGCGGGAAGTTCCACTGGAAACGGTACTTGAGTTCGGCCGCCCCCCAGCCCATCGGATCATCGGGCCAAACATTGACCGCCCGGCGCTCGCCGGTGCGATGGTCGACCCGGACGAGAAAGCCGCCGTAGGAACCGCCATAAACGATGTCGGGATCGTCCGGCTTGGCGACGATGTGGCCGCTCTCGCCGCCCGCCGTCGGCTCCCAGTCACGCCGCCCAATGGCGCCGCCGAAGGCCGAGCGCGAGCGGATGCGCACCGCCGAGTTGTCCTGCTGGCCGCCGAGCAGCCGGTAGGGAAAGGCGTTGTCGGTCGACACCCGGTACATCTGCGCCGTCGGCTGGTTGTCTTGGCGCGACCAGGTCTCGCCGGCGTCGAAAGAGACGTTGGCGCCGCCGTCGTTGGCCTCGATCATGCGCAGCGGGTTGTCGGGCGCGATCCACAGGTCGTGGTTATCGCCGTGCGGCACGCCTATCCCCTGCCAGCTCTTGCCGCCGTCCTTCGATCGGTGAAAGCGCACGTTCAGCACGTAGGCCGTGTCCTCGTCCGCCGGGTCGGCGATGATCCGCGTGTAGTACCAGGCCCGCTGGCGCAACTTGCGCTCGCTGTTGACCTGGGTCCAGCTCTCGCCGCCGTCGCGCGAGCGAAAGACGCCCCCCTCCTCCGCCTCAATGATGGCGTAGACGTTCTCCGGGTTGCTCTTCGAGACGGAAATGCCGCTGATCCCGATCGGCGCCTTCGGCATCCCCTTGTTCTCGGTCAGCTCCTCCCAGTGGTCGCCACCGTCGGTCGACTTCCAAATCCCCGAACCTTCGCCGCCCGACTCCAGCGAATAGGGCGTGCGCAGAACCCGCCAGAAGCTCGCGTAGAGAATGCGCGGGTTGGTCGGATCCATCGCCAGGTCCACCGCGCCCACTTCGTTGTTGACGTAGAGAATCTTCTCCCAGTTGGCGCCACCGTCCTGGCTGCGAAAGATTCCCCGCTCCTCGTTGGGACCGAAAAGATGGCCCAGCGCCGCCACGTAGACCAGCTCCGAGTTCTTGGGATGGATATGGATACGCGGGATGCGGCGCGAATCGCCCAGCCCCATGTGGGTCCAGCTCTTGCCCGCGTCGGTCGACTTCCACACCCCGTCGCCGTGGCTGACGTTGCCGCGTACCGTCACCTCACCGCCACCGACATAGACCACGTTCGGATCCCACTCGGAAACCGTCACCGCGCCGATCGAGCCGCCGAAGAAGCCGTCCGAAACATTGTTCCAACTCACCCCGGCATCGCTCGTCTTCCACACCCCGCCAGGTCAACAGATCCCCGGGGATCCCCGCCACCGCCGACGACCGGCCACCGCGATAGGGCCCCACCTCGCGCCATTCGAGCGCCTGGAGCTGTTCTTCACTTAACGCCGGAGCGGCCACCGTCGCCTCTTCCATCGCCTTCTTCTTCGCCCGTTTCGCCTCCACGGCACCCGGAGAGAGCAGAGCCAGGGAAACCAAGGCAACAACCAACAACAGCGAGCGGCGACGATGCATGACAACTCCTCCTCCCGGCGGCAGGCGCAAGGCGCCAGCGCGGGGCGATCGGTTCGATTCAGTGCGGTGTGGCAAGCCCGCACGCTACCACGGCTGTCGTAGGGCAGAAGGTCGAGCCCACATCGACCAACAAGTCGTCACTTCAGAGAACTTGGTAAGATTCACTCCCGCACTTCAAGAGTGATCCCGATTCGTTTCCCTTGGCTCTCTTCCTTCGATCTGCCTACGATGCTCCGCCGCCTACTGCTCAAGCAACTCGACCAGCTCACACGGCCTACTCCAGCCACGTTGTTCGTCCTTCTGTGGGATTTCTTCCAACAGGCAGGGCTCAACGGTGCGGAGAACAGGCTACGAGAGGTGGGTGAGCCGCCCGCGAAACTCGTACCCCTGGGCGAAGACCGCCCCTACCTAGCGAACACTCCCAAAGTCCTCACCCAGATCGAGCAGTTTCTGCCCACGCCAAAGCAGTTCGACCTCTTCGCCCTGCGTTGGCTCAAGCATCTGGATCTGGATCTCAAGATCAGCTCTCCATCTCGTAGCGCTCACGCCAAGATAGATGGATTGGGAGCCACGACCTTCTGGCTCAAAGCGCGCAACAACTGGATCGCGGACTCCATCGTGGCTCAGGGATCCCAGATCGATCCCCCCGGCGAGCTTCAGGGCGACTCCCCTACCCTTCTCCCCTACTGTCGCAATTTCATGGCAGTACCCACGAAGTTAGGCAGAGGACGCGAGCTGAAGAGCCTGACACTCGGCCACCTCCCAGGAAAGTGGCAATCGGGAGAACTCGAGAGTTTACTCGGGCAGGCGGCAAACGAACAGCGCTTCACCGCCCTTCTCTGGCCTTTCTCCACCCCGATCTCCTACGTTGGAATTGACCTCAAGGCCCCGCTGCCAAATCCCAGTGGATTCAATCCCGTGCGACTGGCTGAAATCGAGAATGAGCAGGAGATTCTGCGGGAAGCAGTGGGGGCAGTCGCGGAAGCACGCCAGCGCAAGGCCACGGTTCTCCTTTTTCCCGAACTCTCGCTTTCCCCAACTATCGTCGCCTCGATACAGGAAGAGCTACGCCGAGAGACGAACTCCCGCTGGCCTCTGCTGACGATGCTGGGCTGTTGCCATCGTCCCCAGCCTGCCCAAGAAGGCGACATCAACGAAGCACTCCTGCTAGGGCCGAACGGCGACGAATTGCACCGCCACCGCAAACTCAGCAATTTCAAGACGAATCTGGGGGAAGCAGAGATCGGCGAGCGACTCGAAGTGGGCCACGTCGTCACCGTCCTAGAATCGCCGATCGGAAACTTCGTGCCGCTGATCTGCCTCGATTGCTTTCAAGACACCATGAAGCCCGTCCTGGAAGTGTGCCACGGCAACATTCATCTGGTGCCTTCGCTCAGCGAGACAACGAGCGCCCATCGCGAACCCGCGTTGGCCGGCTGGCGCCAGCGCCTAGTGACCACTCTCCTATGCAACCGATGGCTGGAGACCAGTAGCGAAGAGAAGCAGCGCAAGCAAACCAGTTTCGTCCAGCTCGGAGACCCGAGTCTTCGCCGCTTTGACCATTGGCCCGATGACCTCGCCCGCGAGCGGGAGAGAAATGCCCCCCAATGCAGGGTTGAGAGAACCTCGGACTACCTCTTCGTCGAACTGGTGGGCCGTCCCCCTACCGCCGAGCCCTAGACCATTGAGGCGCGATTCAAGTATAATCTCCACGCTTGATGTTCAGTTCAATCATTGAGATTGACCCTACCCGCGGAGTTCTGCCCCATGATCGCCTCATCCGTACCCAGCCTTGACCTGACAGGTCTCGATGCCGTCCCATTTTCCGAGATCGCCGCTGACTTCAACGCCCTTCTCGACGACCCGCGCGAGGAGCGCGTCGACGCGCTGGACGGGCTGCTTGTCGGCCGATCGCTGAGACTCTTCAAGGAGGGGAGCCGCGCCGAGGCGCTAGACGAGGCTCTGCACCTCGCTCGGCTCCTAGATTCCGAGGTCGGCAACCGGGTTGAAGAAATAGACCCCATCGCCTTTGGCGCTTGGCACGGGTACCGACAACTGTTGACCGAAAGCGCCCGCCGGTCGGATCCTCTCTTCGTCGATACTCTCCTGCGGAGTACGTCAGGCCATGGCGAGCGAATCCTGGAGATCCTCGCGGAGTTCGAAGAGCCCATACCCCGAGCCACCCTTCGCAAGCAGCTCGGCCTCTCCGAGTCCAACCTCTCCCACCTGCTGCGCAACCTGGAAGAGGGCGAGCTGGTCTTGCGCACGCGCAAGGGCCGCGAGGTGTTTGTGGAACTGGGGCGGATCGGCCGGCAGGTCGTTGAGCGCCAATTGCGGCCGGCTTGGGTCGATTCCATCGTCGCGCTGCTGGAGCAACTGGCCGCTGGCGAGTCTCTCGCCGTCTCGCCGCGGACGCTCCAAGAGGAGCTCACTCAACAGGGGGCCCCCTCCACACAAGTCGCCCAGCGGTTGGCGGCGGCGGTCTGCCGCCTTCTCCCACCGGCGGCCACCACGACCTCGGGGCCACGGCCGGTGGTCCAAGCGGCGCGGGAGGGGGACGATCGCGACCGAATGATGGGCTGCACGCCCGAAGCGAGTTCGGGCCAGCTGTGGAGCACCGGCGACGCCTTGCGGCGCACGGCATGATCATCACCTTCTACTCCTTCAAGGGTGGAGTAGGCCGCAGCCACTCCTTGGTGGAAACGGCAGCGCAGCTCGCGAAGGAGGGCTCCTCGGTCCTGGTGTGGGACTTGGATCTGGAAGCGCCTGGATTGCAACGCATACCGGCGCTCCAACCGCTCGAAGCGAAGCTCAAGACCGGCACCCTCGAAGTCGTCCGCCGTTTCATCGATAGCGACTGCCAGGAGATACCGTTCAAGCTGGTGAAACGGTCGATCGTTGCGCTGGAGCTTCCCGAGCCGGTCGCCGCGAAGAACGGCCGGCTCGACTTTCTCTTACCGGGCCGGCTCGAGAGCTATAGCGACCGCTTCACGGCCATCGATTGGAACCCACTCTTGGGCGACAGCGAGATGGGAGCGGCCTTTTTCCTGGGAATCGCGCGCTACGCCTGTGACGAGTTGGGATACGAGCACCTGTTGATTGACGCGCGCACTGGCTTGACCCACCTCGGTGCCCTGAGCACCCTCGTCCTGCCTGACTTGGTGGTCATCGTCTTCAACCTCAACGAGCAGAACATCGCCGGCATCCAGCAAGCGCACGCGGCGATCAAGGCGCGCAAGAGCGCGGGGCGAGAGATCAAGGTCTTCCCACTCGCCAACATGGTCCCCTACACCGGGCGCGACTCCAAGCTAGCGGCGCTTCGCACCGAGAAGGAAGAGCGGTTGAAAGAGGTTGGGCTCGCACCCGAGATCAAGCTAGCGCTACGCCCAGCCCTCCTGCTCACCGACGCCATCCCGACCCTCGACGAGCCGGAGAACAGCGAGGTTCGCGACCAGTACCAGCCCTTGCTCAACATGATCGAGCGCGAGACTCGGTTGCTGAACCTTTACCAGGAAGAGGAGAGCGACGAACAGAGATTCCGCAACGATGAGGTCCGCGAAAAACGGGCGATCTACCAGCGTGCAAAGCGCTTTGAGGAGAAGGTCGCCGAGCTGTTCCAGCTCCTCGGCTACCGGGCCGAGGTGGACTACAAGGTGCTCGACATGCAGTTCGACGTCAAACTCGAATTGCAGGGTGCGGTCACCACCCACGTCTTGGTCGAGTGCAAAAAGACCCGCCGACCGGTCGGCCAGCGGGAAGTACGCGACTTCGGCAGCAAGGTGGAGGCCGCCAGCACACGCGATAAGCGACGCTACCAGGCGATCATGGTTTCTGAGAACGGCTTTGTGAACAACGCGCGCGCGATGGCCGACGAACTCTTCGTGGAACTCAAGAGCTACAGAGAGCTGCAACGCTCGCTGGTGGACCTCTCCCCCAACCTCGACCACGCCATCCGCACTTTTCAAGGCACCGACCTGGAACGGCTCTACGTGGAGCAACAGGTGGTCTGGCAGCGGGATCTGGAGAAGGGCGAAACGCCGGTCGCGCGGGGGCTCACCGAGAGTGTGGTCGCTTGGCTCGACGAGCCGGGGCCCGGGGTGCTCACCCTGCTCGGGGATTTCGGGGTGGGCAAGAGTAGTTTCTGCCAGCGGCTGGCCTGCCAGCTGGCCCTCGCTTACCAACAAGATGCCGAGAAGAAGGCCCCCGTCTTGATCGACCTGCGCGACGGTGGCTCGACCACGGTGACGCTCGAGAACCTTCTCAGCCACCACTTCCAACAACTCTCCAGCCGCCTCTTCAACCCACAAGCCCTCCTCCACCTCAACCGCTCCGGTCACCTGGTGCTGATCTTTGACGGTTTTGACGAAACCATCGCCTACACCGAACCGGGCCACTACACCGAGAATCTGCGCCAGATGCTAAGGGCGGTCGAAGGCGAGGCCAAGGTTATTCTCACCTGCCGCACCCACTACTTTCGCGACCTGCCCGAAGAGGTGCGCACCCTGCAAGCGGCCGGCGACCCGCGTTCCACCCCCGGCGCCACCGCCCTCTACGACCTGCTACGCGAGCGGCCGGGCAGCGAGATCGCCTACCTGCGCGAGTTTGAAGAGGAGGAGATCGAAGCCTACCTGCGCAAGGCGATCGCCCCACCGCGCGACTGGCGAGAGACGAAGCAGGCGATCCTCGCCACCTACAACCTGGAAGATCTGGCCAAGCGCCCCTTCCTGCTCAAGTTGATCGTCAAGTCGCTCGCCCCGGCGCTGGAACGGGCCGAAGAGGGGGCGAAGCTCTCCATCGCCGACCTCTACGAGGCCTACTGCGAGAGCTGGTTCGATCACAACGATCTACGTTTGACCCTCACTCGTGAGCACAAAGTGGCGCTGGTCCACTACTTGGCGCGCATGCTGTGGAACGCCTCCCGCCAGGAGGTCCACTACGAAGAGCTGGCCGAGAAGGCGCTCGACTTCTATAGCGGGCGGCGTGAGTTGTCCTACCTAGACAAGGAACGGGTTGACTACGAGGTGCGCACCGCCCTCTTCCTCCACCGCGACAGCCGGGGCTACTACCGCTTCATCCACCGTTCCTTCCTGGAATACTTCGTCGCCGCCACCCTGCGCCAAGGGCTGGCCACGGGCGATCCGGCGGTGCTCGATCTCGCTCCGCTCACCCGCGAGGTGGCCCTCTTCCTGCTCCACTGGCCGGAAGCGGAGAAGATTCCCGAACTGGCAGCCACCGTGCTGGAGGCTCCCTACCGGCGCCGGGTGAGCGAGAACGCTCTGCGGCTGCTCTACTTCCTGGCGCGGGATCGGGCGTTGCCGAGCGACGCACCGCGCGACCGGGCGGCGGAGGAAGAGTTCGACCCGGCGGCGCTGCGCGCGGCGATGGAGGGAATCCGGCCGGCCAAGCTCTGCCTGGCGGGCGCCGACCTGCGCGGCGCCGACTTGCGCGGCGCCGACCTCAACGGGGCAGATCTCCAGAGGGCCGACCTGCGCGAGGTCGACCTGCGCGGAGCCACGGTAGCCGAAGCCAACCTCACCGGCGCCAACCTCGCCTTCGCCGACCTGCGCGGCGCCGAAGCCAACGCCGCCCGTTTCACCGGCGCCGACCTCAACCACGCCGACCTGCGCGCCACCGATCTTAGAAAGGCCGTGCTGGACAAGGTCAACCTCGCCTTCGCCCGACTCCCCCGGGCGCGGCTGGGAGGCGCACGGTTTGCCCCTAGCACCACCCAGGGAGCCGCCCTCTTGGGCACTCAAGGACTCCCCAAGAGGTTTCAAGCCGACTCCGAAGCGCTCCAGCCACTGCTCAACGTTGGCCACGGCGCCGCCGTCTTTTCGGTCGCCTTCCACCCCAGCGAGCCGATCGCCGCGAGCGGTGGTTGGGATGGGCGGATTCTCCTTTGGGACACCGCAAAGCTCATCAACACACTCGAAGGACACGAAAACTGGGTCCTAGCCGTGGCTTTCAGCCCAGACGGAAAGACACTCGCCTCAGCCTCCGACGACAAAACAGTCAAACTCTGGAACCCACAAAACGCAAAGCTCATCAACACACTCGGACACGAAAACTGGGTCCTAGCCGTGGCTTTCAGCCCAGACGGAAAGACACTCGCCTCAGCCTCCTACGACAAAACAGTCAAACTCTGGAGCGTCGAAACCGGTGAAAGGCTCGCCACGGTGGAGCTAGACGTTTCCCCCTGGTCCGTCACTTGGCACCCCGACGGCCACGGGCTCACGCTGGGCCGACTAGACGGCCGGGTCACTCTGCTGAAAGTGACCGACGCCGGCCTCGAATCGGTCGTCCACCTGTGGGCCGACTCCGAAGGCAACCAGCTCGCCTTCACCCCCGACGGCTACGCTCTGGGCGATCCCGCCGCCCTCGACCGGCTCCGGTTCACCCACCGCTGGGCCGTTTACGAGATTGAGGATGTGCCCGAGCGGCTCGATCCCGACCGGGTGCGGGCGGCGATTGCGGAGTTGTTCTGAGTTCCGTCAACGACGGGAGCGGCTACTCCGCAAGGCTCGCTGGCGCGGGCAGCAGGCGCAGCCCCAACGCCCGACCGCACCGGCGCACCCGCTCGTCGAGGCTGAGGATCGCGATCTCCGGGAGCAGCGGAGCGGCTTGGAGGACGGTGGCCAGGTGCAGAGCGTCCAGAGAGCGGATCGGCTCCTCGGGGAATGTTTGCCGGGACCGTTCGACGATCTCGTCGCTCAAGCGCAGCAG
>QIHU01000245.1 GCA_003231035.1 Acidobacteriota bacterium | reverse complement strand
ATAGATAGCCCCCACCAAGAACAGCGCCTTGTTGGCCATGGACGGACTGCCTCGGTCGACAATTTTGTCCAGCAACTGGACCACGTGATGGACTGTGACTTCGGACGCTGGCAGCTTACCGAAGCTGGGAAAAATGTCTCGCTTGAGGATCCCTTCGTCGTTGCGCACGGAGTTTGGCCGCTTCTTGGCTCGAGCGTGGCGGCGAAGGTACTGAGCCGCAAGTTCCGCGAAACTCAGCGAGCCCCCTTCCGATCGCACCGTACCGCTGGGATCTTGCCCGACCGCGACGAGCCCCAGCAGCTCCTTCGCCTTATCCCTCGCCTCACCCAAGCTGAGAGGCGGAAGCCGGCCAGAAGAGCGAAGGCGCTGTTTTTGGTCGGGGGTGCAGTAGTACCCGAAAGTCCTTCGTCTCTCGCGTCTCTCGCCGGGTGCGTAGTAGCGCAGAAAGAAGCTGATGCGCCCCGTAGCAAAAACCCGAATCCCAAAACCAGCCACGGACACATCGGTGTACTCGCAAGCCCGAGCTTCTGCTTGCAAGCGCCGAAGCGTCCGATCGGTCAGTCGGAGATCAGCCATGCCAAGTAGCTCTTACACGGTGTCAGATCCTTTGATCCAGATTTTCCAGGTTCTTCGCCAACGTGAATGGATGAGCCGCAAACAGTCGGCCGAGTACTGCAACATGAGCGTTCGCCAGTTCGACCGTGAGCGCCGCGCCGAACCACAGCTACTAGAGCCATGCGGCTTTGCCGGCCAGATACCGCAGTGGAGGCCAGAAGGTCTCGACCACTACCTCGCCAGGCACAGGCGTCGAGGTTGCCCAACCGATCCGGAGCGCAAATCTGGACGCTCAATGGACGCAGAATGAGATGTTCTGGACGCAAAAAGGACGCTAATTCCATGGACATTGATGTCCCAGCTCTTGCCATCCCTGACCTCATAATGAACGTAAACAGAACACAGCAATGAGGTTAAGTCAACACATGGCTCGCGGTGACTCCAGTCAGGGTTCTATGAGGGGACCTCGGCGAGAGGTCCCCCCAAATAAAAAGGGTGGGTGGGTGGACGGGTTAGTTCTTAGGGCCCGCCTGGGAGGTCGATGCACTGTTGAATGTTGACCGTGCAGTAATTACTGATGTCAGCATCGATGGTCCATTTTCCAGCGGCAAAGTAACAACTTGTCTTGTTGGTGACCGCCGGTCCGGCGCCGCAAGAACCGACATACGGACAGTCGTCGCAAAGGGCGTAGGCCTGGTTTTGCAGATCGGTCAGCGCTGCCGCGCAACTCGATCCGTGGCCCCAGGCTTGTTGAGTTCCAGTGAAGAAACAGGGGCCAGCTTCCGCTTGAGTCGGGGTCACCGCGACGGAACCGGCGACCAACACCGCTACGGCGATGGCGGCGGCGAGTGTAAGGACGATCGATCCTCCGAGAATTCTTTTCTTGCTCATGACACGTTATCCTTTTCTTGAAATTCCCCCCAGGGTGGGTTGGCGCGGCGGGAATCGGGGACCCTCGCGGTAGAGCTGTTGGTCAGCTGAAAACGGTGGGTGGACTCCGGCCGGTACGACATGGCATCAGGCTAGCTTTGCGGCGAGGGTGAAGTCCTGTGCAATGGCTGAGAGAATCCTGCTGTTTTGCTGAAGTGCCGATGTCGTGAGGTGAGAGGGAAGAGCTGGGGCTCTAGATTCCCGGAAGAAAATTTCGAATCGAATGATAGATTTCCACAGATATTCTCGCGTACTGAAATGGAGGCGAGAGTAGAGCACCATGGCAGGCAGCACCCCAGGTTGTATCTCCTTGGCAGGTAGCCATGTTGATTTGGCGACAGGAGAGCTACACCAGCGGTTGGGCCCCAAGACGACAGCCGTCCTGGCTTGCTTGGCGGAAAGACCGGGCGAGCTGATCTCCAAGGAAGATCTGCTAGCCAAGGTCTGGCCAGACGTAGCGGTTACCGACTATGTGATCTGGCGCTGCATCTGCGATCTTAGAAAGGCCCTCGGCAGAGGCGATCATCGTGGTGACATTGTCGAGACCCTGCCACGGCGAGGCTATCGCCTGGCTGTCGAGGTCGAGATTCTCGATGACGGCTCGTCCGAGACCATCAGGATGGCTGGCGGGTCGAGTGCTGGGTCGAGAGTATTAACTGAACCCGACTCCGTTGCGGCCATCTGGCCCTTGGCGGTGCTCTCGATGGCGTCCATTCTAGGTTTCTGGGCAGCCACCAGGCTGCGAACCAAGACCTTCCGGAAACGTCGTTCCAAGGAGGGGTAGCTCCCCAGGAAATCCGTGCCTGTTGAAGGCAGCAAGCAAGACTGCGGCGGCGAGCCTGGCCGCTCAGGCCGACCTCCTTGGAGCGAGAGCCCCCTGCAAACCAAGAGGGTGAGGGCTCGGGGGCGGCTACTGCTTCGAGAAAGCCGCTTTCTCGCTCGCCAGCCGATTGTGCAGCTTGGTCACCACTTTGGGGATGACATCGACCCCGTCCGGCTTGGGGACGATGGCGGGGTCGGCGGCGATCACCGGGCGGATGATCTTCAACTGAAGCTGCTCGCGCGCGTCCATCATCCAGCCGAAGGCGCGGTAGACGTAGGTCAGGAAGGTGCGGTCGTTGTCGTGGATGCCAAGAATCTCTTGCACCGTCCAGGCGCCGAAGTCGGTGTTCGGGGTCAGGCGCAGCGGTTCGGAGTCCTCTTTGCCGGGCTTGACGATGCCCTCGACCAGCGCCGTGCGGTAGATGCGTTGAATGAGCGCTAGGCGCCGGGCCTGCTTGTCGGTCGGTACCAGGTCGCCGTTGTCCAGCGCGTCGAGCACGGGCGAGAGGTAGACCGCGGCTCTGGGATCCTGCTGAATGGTGCCGCCACGGCTGGCGGCGGAGATATGAGGATGGCCGAAGGTCGGCAGGCCACCGGTGAGAACCTCTTGGAGAATCATTGCGGCGTGCTCTTCTTCGGGAGCTTTCTCCATCCGACGAATCAGCTCCGTCATGTCGTGGATGGCGCCGAAGTGGCGCTTGCTGTCTAGGGTGATCTGGCAGGCGGCGAAGAACTCCAGCACCGAATTGCAGTGCAGGGAGGCGAGAAAGCGCGCCACCATGTTCGAACCGGCGGAGCCATGGTGCATCTGGATCATCCCCATGCGCTCCAGGATGTTGCTTTCGACCGGGGTGGCCGAACGACCTAGGAGGCAGCTGTAACAGACCTCGAAGGCGGTCTTGCCAGCCGCTAGCTCGCCGGTGAGGAAGGTGCGAGCGGCTTCGACTAGTGCTGTGGCCGTGCTCTCTGGGCGTCGTCGTAGCTCGTGGTTGCAGAACATCGAAACACAGCCGACAGCGACGATGAACATGTGCTCGCTGAGCATCTCGTCGAGCAGGGAACCGGCCGAGCGGTCGGTGTTGACCCCGTGATCTCCGACCCCCTTGGCGGCTAGCTCGGCGCGTCGCTTGGCGATGAAGTACTGTAGCGCAAGCTCCGGCCCCGAGCCCGGATACTGGTGGACAAAGCGGGCGACCTGGGTGATCAGGCCGTCGGCTTCAGCGGCGTGGAGGGCGCCCTCGAACTCGCGTTGAATCCAGGTGCCGAGAACCTCCTCCTCGCGGGTGCCGTCTTCCATCGTCCCTGCCCGCCGACCAAAAAGACCGGCGAAGAGGAGCCCTTGGGCGCTGAGAGCGCCGCTGACAATCTCGTGCTCGTCGACGATGCCCCGGATCGAGTAGCTGCGGATCGCCAAGGTGACCTCGTCCTCGCCGCATTGGACGGGGGCGTTGTAGAGGACCGGGTTGGCCAGCGTCATGGTCGCCTGGGGCATGCTTAGGAAACGACCGATCACCTCGGCGATCTGGGTTTCGTTGAGTTCTTTGGCGCGCTGGAGCGCTTCGCTGGTCGGTGCGTGGGCGGAGGCTGCTGGCACTTCCGCAAGGAGCTCGCGTAGGGCGCCAATCTTGGCGGAGGTTAGAGCATTGGATGTCATATTGGGGTCCACTTCTATCTAAGGCAGTAGGGAAGAGTCATGCGTAGTCACGATAGGGGACCATTCTAACCGAGGCTCGCGGCGACGCGGAACCGGACGGATGTCCGGGCGAGTCTCAGGCTAGGGTGCCGCCGCCTCGAGGGGCGCCGTTTGCAGCAAGGGGAGCAGTCGGTCGGGGTTCTTCTTCAGTGCCTTGGCGAGGCGCCGGCCGAGCTGCCGTTGTAGCGCCAGCGGACCGCGGCCCCTGGTTTGAGACAGCTCGACATAGCCGCCGGCGGTCATCCCGTGGCCGCCGCCTTTACCCCGCTTGCCCACCAATCGGCGCATCAGCTTGCCGGCGTTGGCCCGCGTGTTGGTGGTGCGCATCGAGAGGTAGATGCGATCCTGGTAGAGGCCGGTGACCAGCGACCAAGTCTTGCCTTCCATACGCAACAGCAGGTCGGCGATCTCAGGGACGATGTCGGGTTGCTCGACCGCCCCGAGGTGGCTGACCACCAGAGGGCCGACCCCTTCCAAGTTGTCGAGTGCTTGGTGCAGAGTCGAAAAATAGGAGGCGGAAAGCGGGGCGTTCTGGATTCGCGACAGCAGTCGTTTGTCGACCCGAGGCAAGAAGATGTCGTAAATCGCCTTGTCCGGCCCGGCGGACTCGCGCCCGAAGTCTTGCGTTTCGGTGCGGATGGCGTAAACCAGCCCGGTGGCGGTGGAGCGGGGGACCTCGATACCGCTGGCCAGGATGTACTCCGCCAGGATGGTGGCGGTGGCGCCGTAGGTGGGCCTGACATCGTGGAAGGCGGCGGCGTAGGTCGCTTTGCGTAACGGATGATGATCGAAGACCGCATCCGCGACCCGTCCCGGCGGCAACTGGCTGTTGCCGGTTCCCGGCTGCGCATCGACCAAGGCGAAGTGTTTGTAGCGCTTGAAATTCAAATGGCGCACATGGCTCACGCGATGGCCGAGGCGGTGGAACATCTCACGATTCTCCGCCCGGCCGATGATGCCGCCGTAGGCGGTGGTGACCCGCCGTTTGAAATGGCGGCGCAGCAGATCGGTGAGCAGCAAGGCCGAAGCGAGGCTGTCCGGGTCGGGGTTGTCGTGGGCCAGCACCAGCCAGCGATCGGTGGTGCCGGTGGCGGCGATGAGTTCCGCGAACGCGGCGAAGCGTTCCTCGGTGAGTCGGGTAATCACGGTGAAGGCTCTTGGGGTAGTTCTGACCGCGGCCAGCTTGAAACGGTGAAGCTGTCGCAGAGGCGGGATGATGCGGTCGGGATGCGGAAGAGCCAATTTTACCGCACCGCGGCCGACTTGGCGAGCGCGCTAGCGGGCCGGAGACTCTGCGGCCAGGGTCGTCTGGTGACTAGCCAGTTCGTCGAGTTGTGCTTTGAGATCGGACTCGCCGAGTGCTTGTAGCTGTCGCTGAGCCTCGTTGAGCAGTCGGTCGCCCTCGGTGCTCCCACCGCCAGCCTTGAGCGCCAAGCCCAGCAGGCCTTCGACAAAGAGCTGGTGGGCCGAGACGGGGGTGGAAGGGGCGCCCATTGCGGCTAGGACCGCGCGCAGCCTCTCCTCCATCGTCGGTAGCTCGCCGAGCATCAGTTTCACCCACGCGAGGTTGGACAGGGTCTGAGCCACGTCGGGATGGCCCGCTCCGAGGCTTTCGACTTGCAGTTCGAGCGCGAGCTCGAAGCTCGGCTCCGCTAGCCGGTACTCAAAGAGGTTGTAGTGGACTTCCCCTCGGACCGCCAGGCTCTCGGCAAGGTCAGCTCGGCTCCCTAGGCGCTCGTGGATCTCCATCGCCTCGTCGAAGAACTTGTGAGCCCTTGCCGGCTGCTCCGGATAGAGAACACCGGCAAGGTTGGTCAATGTTTTAGCGAGGGCGGTATGTCCCTCCGGGAACAAATCCCGGTACATTGTGACCGCTTCCTCGTAGCGCTTAGCGGCGGCAGGGTCCTTGGTGTCCTCCAGTGCCCGGCCCAGATTGTTGAGGGTGTTGGCCACTAGGAAGTGTCGGTCGCCATAGAGCTCGCGACGCAGAGTGAGTGCCTTCTCAAGGTACCTCTGAGCTTCGAGCGGCTCGTCTAGACTGATCAGAGCCACCCCCAGATTGTTGAGGCTGATGCTGATCTTCCTTTGATTCTCTGAGTTCTCGAGGCGCAAGGCCAGGGATTGGGCGAAAGCGGTTCTGGCCGCCGCGAAATCACCCTGCGCACGGCGGATCTGGCCGATGGTATTAAGACTTTCGGCTTCGGCCAACCGAGCCTCGCGCTCGGGGAGCCCGCTGGCGACGGCTCGACGCATGTCTAGGCTGCGAGAAGCGTGGCGTTCAGCCGCGGGGAGGTCGCCGAGATCGCGGTAGAGCAGAGCCAAGCTGTTGAGAGTCTCGGCCACTTTGGAGTGTGGCGTACCGTACTTTCTCTCTCGCTGTTCGAGAGCGGCGAGAAAGAAATCCTTGGCGAGATCGGTTTGTCCGAGGTTGAGGTAGGCGTCGCCCAGAATCTGGTGCAGAGAGGGCCAGCGGTCTAGTTCCTCTCCTAAGCGGTCAGCCATCTCATCGAGCAAATCCAGAACCCGCAGATCTGGATCGCGCGCGCGGCTAGGATCCAGCTGGCGAAAGACATCTCCCACCAGGGAAAGAGCATCCTCTGTTTGCGCGTGAGCCTTCGCTTCCGCTTGCCAAGAAAGGAAGGAGGTAACCAGACCAACCAGTAGGGCGACGGTAGTCGCCGTGGCGGCGGCGGCGACCAGCCAATGGCGGCGCAGAAAGCTGGCCGTGCGATAAGTCGGTGTGGCCAGACGAGCGGAGACGGGGAGGTGGTTCTGGTGGCGCTCGATATCCTCCGCGAACTGCTCCACCGAGCTGTAGCGCCGTGCCGGATCGTGGCGCAGCGCCTTGGCCACGATGGCGTCGATATCTCCAGCTAGCCTTTTGTCCACCGAGCTGGGCGGCGCTGGATCGAGCTCGCGGATCGAGGATTCGAGCTCTTGGCGGGTGGTTCCGGTCAGCCGGTAGGGCAAAGAGCCGGTGAGCAGAAAGTGGAGCAGGATGGCCAGTGAGTAGACATCGCTGGCGGTCGTCGGCCGTTCGTTGCGCAGTTGCTCCGGGCTGGCGAAGCCGGGAGTGAGCGGTTGCGACGAATTGCCTTGCTCGCGGCCTTGCTCGAGGCTGGGGTTGCCGCTGAGGAGTTTGGAAATACCAAAATCGAGCAGCTTGGGTTCGCCCTCTTCGTTGACCAGGATGTTACTCGGCTTGAGGTCGCAGTGCACCACGAGGTGGCGATGGGCATGGTGTACGGCCGCGCAGACTTTCTGGAACAGGCGCAGCCGCTCATCGAGCGTGAGGTCGTGAATTTGGCAGTAGTGGTCGATCGCCTCGCCTTCGACCAGTTCCATCACCAGGTAGGGGGTGCCGTCATCGGTAACACCGCCGTCGAGCAAACGGGCGATGTTGGGGTGTTCCAGGCTGGCCACGATCTGGCGCTCTTGCTTGAAGGCGTCGAGGAAGTCGGTTCCACCACCGCTGGCGCGGTGCACCAGCTTGAGCGCCGCCCGCTGCTCAAACTGCCCATCGGCCCGCTCGGCCAGGTAGACCTGCCCCATGCCGCCCTGGCCAATGGGCCGCAACAGGCGAAAGCGGCCGACCCGTTGCCCGGAGAGGTCGGTGGCCGGCTCTGCCGCCAGCAACTCAGCCGCGGCCTCGAATACCGGCAACGACAACCACGGGAGGTTGTGTCCGTCGGCGGCGAGGAGCGATTCCACCTCGGCGAGGAGTTGCCCATCGCCTTGGCAGGCGGAGCGAAGAAACTTCGGCCGTTGGTGCGGCGGCTGTTCGAGCGCTTGATGAAAGAGCTCCTTCGCCCTCGCCCAACTCTCTCCCGGGATCATGGCGGAGCTTCCAGATCCCGCCGCAGCCAAGCGCGGGCGATCCGCCATTCGCGATGGATGGTGGAGGGGGAGACTTCGAGCACCTCGGAGATCTCCTCGGCGCTGTAGCCGCCGAAGAAGCGTAGCTCGACAATACGGGCCTGCCGAGCATCGCGCCCTTCGAGCCGCGCTAGCGACTCTTCCAGGGCCAGAATGTCCTCTTCGCGAGCTTGGCTTGCGACTCGCGACTCGTCGAGAGGAACCCGAGCCGCCCCGGCGCCCCGCTTGGCGGCCCGGTGGCGCTCGGCGTGGT
>QIHU01000526.1 GCA_003231035.1 Acidobacteriota bacterium | reverse complement strand
CCAGGGTTCGGACCCCGGACCATCAAGGGCTCCTTGCGCGCGGCGGAAGCCAGCGCACCTTGATCGCCAGTTCGACCGTCAATGTGATCATCGCCAGCGCGGATCACCACCCGATACTCGATTTCGCCCGATGTACCGAAGTACCGAAGTACCAAATCGGGCAGCATCTCTTCCACCAAGACTTGCCGATCGAGCTGCACTAGCACGTAGCCACCGCTGGGATCCGTCTGACGAACTATTCCCGATCGGCCAACAGGCCGGTCGGGAATAGATGAACGCCGCCTCGTCCTGGGACCGCGCCGCTGCCAGGTGCGTAGAGGAATCAACAAGGCGGGAAGATCCGCCAAGATGGACGGCCCGCTCTCCTCGATTCCCCGCGCTCTCGCGGCGGACGGCAGGCGCGCCAGCAGCGACTGTAGTTCGGCGCTAACGCCGGGCAGCTCCACAACCTCCCCCTCGGCCTGCCAGCGGTAAACCTTCCAGCTCCCATCCTCCGTCGGTTTTAGATGGAGCACTCGGTGCAGCAGTGTGGGGTAAGCGGCGGTTTCGCGCCAGCGCTCGAAGCCAACCGTGAACCACTCCTCGACCGGTCGGTGACGCCGCGGCAAGAAACAGAGCCAAGCTCGGCTGATCTCGCGATCGAAGTCCTCTACGAAACGACGCCCCGCCTCAACCAGAAGCTCCTCCCGGCGCTGGCGATCCGCTCGCCGCACTTGGTCGAGCCAGCGGTACTGCAAGGTCGCCAGGATCACCAAGGAGGCGAGCAACACCAAGGCGGTCACCCAGGGTGGCGGAATCTTGAGCCAGTCTTTGCGCACGGCTCGCAGTATATGGTCGCCCCATCGGCCTCCTCGACCGCGGACGCCAGGATTTACAGACTTTACAAAGCCATTGCACCCCCTTGATGACCTCTGAGACCTCTTCTGTCTACCATGCTCACAACGAAGCCGGGATTCCCCGGCGACAAGACGGCACAGCGACAAATCAGCACCACGACAAGGAGCACACCCATGAAGAAAATCATTCTCGCCGCCACGGTGGCGGCATTGGCAGCCGGCGGCGCCCTCCACGCCCAGCGTCCGGACCATCAAGGCCCCCGATCCGGCAATCACTGGCCAGGGTTCTTGGCCCAGCACGACCTCGATGGAAACGGTGAAGTTAGCCTGGAGGAATTCGAAGCGGGAAACCCGTTCGAGCGCCTCGACGTCAACGGCGATGGCGTGATCAGTAAGGACGATTTTCGCCAACGCATAGCGAGCCGTATGACCACCGGGATCGCCGCGCGAGCGATCGTCCGCGCCGACGAGGATCAAGACGGTGAAACCACCAGCGCGGACTTCACCGCCTTCCTGGCCGGTTTGGATGCGAACGGTGACGGCGCACTCGGACGCGAAGAGCTGAGCCAGCTGCGTCAAGGAGAGGATGGCGGTCCTCGGCGACGCCACCGGGGCCACCGAGGCCAGCGAGCCCGCGGCGAGCGGCCCGAGCGGCCCGAGCGGCCCGAGCGACCCGAGCGACCCGAGCGGACGGTGGCCATCGCCGACCTCGAAGCGAATTTCGTCGAGTTCGATGAGAACGGCGATGGAGTGGTCCTGCGCGAGGAACTACCCTCTCGCCGACATGGCCACGGAGGCCCGCCGGGAGTCCGTCCTTGACTCGCCTACCGCTGCGAAGCGATGACCAGCAGGGCAAACCAGAGCGGCGTCCACACCGAGACCACCGCCCGATGGAACCGCAAGAACGCCTTGGTGATCACCTCTGAATGGGAAGAATTCACCCGCAAGACCCTCTACTCTCTCGACCCCGAAACGGGCCGTTTGGAAGTCGTGCGAAAGATTTCTGGCGGGCGTCGCCCCGGGGTCACCATCAAGAGTGTCTACGAGCGAACGGACAGCTTCAAAACGGATGAAGAGGTCACGTCGGAAGGGGGGGCTTAGCTCGCTTTCTCCCTGAAGCGAGCGAGCATGGGCGCGTCGATTCGGGCCTTGACCGTACGCCGGTCGATGCCCAATCGGCGCGCCGTTTTCTGGTAGCTGCCGGTGCGTTCGTAGACCAGGGTGGCGTAGCCTGAGAGCAGCTGAGCTGCGCTCAAGTCTCCGGCGGCTAGCTTTCGAGTCAGCTCCTCAGCCGGCCCCGAGTCCGTGGCCTGCGCTCCCGCCGAGAGCGCAGGGTAGTACACCCCCCGCACCATGACGTTGCGTACACATTGGACGAGTTCGCGCACATTCCCCGGCCAACCGTAATCGCCCAGCTCGTCATCGATCCAACCGAGGACCTCCGGCACCAACCTCTCGGCCTCCTCTTCCCCCACCATCTGCGCGGCGAGATAGCGCACCAACACCTGAATCTCCCGTGGCGAGTCGGCGAGCCGTTCGGCCAGCGAAGGGGTGTGGACGGTGTCGGAGCAGAGACGGTAGTAGAGATCTTGGCGAAATCGTCCAGCGCCGATCTCGCGATCGAGGTCACGATTGGTGGCGGCCACGATCTTGCCGAGAAACTCCCGTTCCTGGCTCTCACCGAGCCTCTGGAACGAGCGATTCTCCAGCACCCTCAGGAGTTTCACCTGGACCGCTGGGGCGACCTCTCCAATCTCATCCAAGAAGACGGTCCCGCAGGCCGGGCAGGACTCCAGCCAACCGGCTCGATCCTCGACCGCCCCGGTGAACGATCCCCGCCGGTGGCCGAAAAGCTCCGACTCGATCAGGGCCTCAGAGAGGGCCGAGAGGTTGAGCGGGAAGAAGGCGGTGTCGAACCTTTGGTCAAAACGCCGCGTGCCGGCGTTGAAGGGAATGTAGCGACCGAAGGCGATCGCCCGAGCCACCAGCTCCTTGCCAGTCCCCGAAGGACCCGTGATCAAGGTGGTCACGTCACCCATCTTGCGGTAGAGCATCCGTCGGTAGCGGCGCATGTCGTGGGAGAAGATCGACTCCCAGACCGCTGCGCGCAACATCGCCGCGGGCATCGATCCGCCAAGGATGAAGCGATGAATGTAGTGGAAGGCGCGGCGCACCTGAAAGAAGCAGGCGAATAGATGCGCCGGCTCGGGCAGGCTCACCTTGCCGGCAATGCCGCGCGGAGTGAAGAAGCCTTCGAAGTCGGCCACGAAACGGCGATAGACCGGGAACGAGAGCTCCCCACCGCCCTTGGCCACTGGGTCCGACGACTGGGCTCGAATCGGCCGCTCGTACTCGGTCTGGTAGCGGCAGTAGAGGGCATAGAAGACTAGATCGCGATAGATGCGGCCCTCCGCCTTGCCTGCGACAGCCCCCTCCTCAAGCCGTAGGCGCAGGCTCGCCACCAGTTCTTGCGCCGTTTCGGTGAGGCGGGCGAGGTTGGGATTGGCCACCTCGCCCGCGCCCGAGCGAACGTGCCACACCGCCTGGTGCTCGACAAACCGCTCGCCCAAAGCTTCGCGCTCGCAAGCGATGCGGCGCGGCAAGAAAGGGTTGACTAGCGTCAATTCCGCCAACGCCGAGGCAACCCCCCGTTCGTTCCGCGTCATCAAGGCCGCGCGCTTCTTCATCTTGCGAACTCCGTGGTCCATCCTCAGTTCTCGACCCCGACCAAAGTACACTCACTGTACAGCACCGACCACCCAATGATCGCACAGCGATGCTTCAGGATTCGACAACGCGGCACGGCAGCCCCGCAAACTCTTTGTTCGCAGTACCTTGCCCCGATCGAATCCACTTGGCATGACCACTGCTCTAGCGCTCCCTTGCTTGCGGCATCACGCCGCGGCCCAAAGGAGATTCCCATGAGGTTCCAAGCTCAACAGCTCTTGCACCCTAGATCGCGATTTCAACGCTTCGCTCGTCATCCCGAACTTGGCTGCCGCTTCTGGGCGCTGTGCGCCCTCCTGCTGACACTCGGCACCGCTCAGCCCGCCTCGGCGGCCGGTCTCCTGGTGGCCACCGGCCGCTTCGGTGGCGCCCTCGAGATTGAGGAACACTCGGTCCAAGTGACCATCAACAACGGCATCGCGGTCACCGAAGTCACCCAGGTCTTCCGCAATACCGAAGACCGAGTCGTCGAGGCCCTGTATACCTTCCCCGTGCCTCACAACGCCTCGGTCGCCAACTTCAGCATGTGGATCAACGACGAGGAGATGGTCGGCGAAGTGGTCGAAAAGGTGCGGGCACGCGAGATCTACGACAGCTACAAACGGGTGGGGCGTGACCCCGGCCTGCTGGAACAGGCCGACTACAAGACCTTCGAAATGCGCATCTTTCCCATCGCCGCGCGCGGCGAACAGCGGGTGCAGGTGACCTACTACCAACAGCTCGACATCGACCACGACTGGGCCACCTGGGTCTACCCGCTGGCCACGGTCAGCCAGCCCGGAATCGATAGCCGGGTGCGCGGCCGCTTCGCCTTGAACCTCGATGTACGCTCGGAGATCCCCATCCAAGCGATGGAGAGCCCGAGCCACGGCAAGGAGCTGGTGGTGGTCGAGCACGGCAAGTTTCTCTACCAAGCCAGCCTCGAAGCGACCGGCGGCGACCTCAACCGCGACCTGGTGATCAACTACCGCCTCTCGCGGCCCCAGACCGGCCTCAATCTGATCGCCTCCAAGCCCGACGGCGAGGACGGCTATTTCCTGCTCACCTTGACCCCGGGCGAGGAGCTCAAGGCGCTCGACCGGGGAATGGACTACGTGTTTGTCCTCGACGTCTCGGGAAGCATGGACCGCGACGGCAAACTGGCCCTCTCTCGCAGTTCGCTAGATGCCTTCATCGAGGAGCTGGGCGACGAGGACCGCTTCGAGGTTCTCGCCTTCAACGTGGCGTCCGAAGCTCTGTTCTCCACTCTCGCGAGCAACGCTTCCGACAACCTGGCACAGGCCAGCCAGTTCTTGCGCTCGCGCCGCGCTCGCGGTGGCACCATGCTGCGCCCGGCGCTCGAACTGGCCTACGGCTACAAGGCCGCTGACCGACCGCTCAATGTAGTGGTGCTCAGCGACGGCATGACCGAGCAACGGGAGCGGGTGGCGCTGCTACGCGCGATTGAACAACGGCCGCCGGGAACCCGCGTCTTCGCCATCGGCGTCGGCAACGAGGTCAACCGGCCACTGCTCGAACAGATCACCGAGGATGCCGGTGGGCTGGCCGCCTTCATCTCGCGCGGCGACGATTTCAGCCAGAAAGCACGCGCCTTTCGTCGCAAACTGCTGCGCCCCGCCGCCTCCAATGTCGAAATCAAATTCGAAGGCAGAGCGACCTACGACCTGGAGCCGCGCCGCTTGCCGTCGCTGTTCCACGGTAGCCCCTTGCGCCTCTATGGCCGCTATCGCGACGCCGGGCCGGTCACCGTGCGAGTCACCGCCGACGTCGGTGGAGAGAAACTGGAGCAAACGGTCGAACTCACCCTGCCGGCCGACGAAGGGACGAACCCAGAGATCGAACGGATGTGGGCCTGGCATCGGGTGCAGCGCCTGCTCAAGGAGGCCGACAGGGCCGGTTCGCGCGCCAAAGTCCAAGAGGAGATCGTACGCCTCGGCGAAGGCTACTCGATCGTCACCGAATACACCTCCTTCTTGGTGCTGGAGAACGACCAGGAATATCGTCGCTGGAAGCTGGAGCGGCGCAACGCACTGCGCCTAGCGCGCGACCGCAAGCAGCAGCGGGCTCTGCGCCAAGAGATCGAGAACCTGCGCGACCAAGCCCGGGCCGGTCTCGGACCGGCCGGAGTCGACAAGATCCAGTCCGAGCCACCCGTGCGGACCCAGGCGACGCGACCGAACTCCCCCCAGCAAACTCGCCCGACCACCTCACCTGCCCCGAACAGACAAGCCCCCACTCCCGCCCGTGAACCCTCGCGCGGCATCGACCTCAACTTTGGTGGCGGCGGCGCCGTCGACCCCTTCACCCTGCTCCTAGTAGCGGGACTGACCGGGGGAGCGCTCACCCGACGGCGCCGCCGTCGCCAGCAAGACCGGTCGGAGTAGGAACTCCACCGTGACCTCCCCCATCACGGTGACCCGGTGGTTGCCGAGGCAGCTGATCGTGCCCTCGGCAACCACCCTCTTCGCCGCCCTCTGCGCTCTCGTCCTGGTCCTCCCAGCCTTTGTAGCTGCCGCGTGGCCAGCGGCCACCCAAGCTCTCGAATACCAACGCACCGCTCTCGCTCAAGGCGAGCTGTGGCGGGCCATCACCGGCCACTGGACCCACTGGGACCTCAGCCACCTCCTCCTCGACGCCGCCGCCTTCGTCCTCCTAGCGACCGCCTGCGCGCGCCGCGCGCCCGGCAAGCTCCTCCTCTGCATAGGCCTCGCGGCACCCGCGATCTCCCTCGCCCTGTGGCAAGC
>QIHU01000525.1 GCA_003231035.1 Acidobacteriota bacterium | reverse complement strand
CAACACCAACGCCGGCCCCGGCGACGACCTCGACTACATGCATGCTCGGTATTGCAATCCGAATACGGGGAGGTTTTTGAGTGTGGATCCGAAGGGGCGTCGCAGGCCGCAGAAAGCGCCACAGCGCTGGAATCGGTACTTGTATGCAACTGGGAACCCCATCACCTTCACCGATCCAGACGGGCTGGACATCTTCTACGGATCCAAGCGTGACCAGAAGTTCTTTGAGAAGCAAGCGAATCGCAACAAGCGAGTACGAGCTGTGCTTGCAGCTTTCGCCCCTGGGACCGGTCGAGACTTGACCATCAAGCGGGGGGACCCGGGAAGTCATCCCACCACGGGCAATGAACGAGCTGCCGTAGCGGAAAACACACTCGCAGCGCCCACAGCCGAGGAGTTGAATGCCGCCAGCGAGGCCGCAGGGGGAGGAAAGGAAGGCACCGAGGCGGCACAAGCCTTGCTAGACCAAGGCTTTCAGCTAAAGTCGTCAGTTATTATCCTTGGGCCTAGCGCTAGCAAGACAGACAAGCTACACGAGCTCGGGCATGTAGAGCAGGCGCTCTTGCAGCCGGAGCAGGCAGCCGCTGATGCGGAGGCTGCCGCGGCGGCTACAACGGAAGAAGAGTACCTTAAAAGCGATTCCGAGAAGTACGCAATAAACTTTGCGGTAAACGCAGAAGAAAAGGATGAACCGATTGAAAAATAAGCCACTTTATCGCAACCAGTTCCCAGGAGTTCTGTTCCTTTTTTTTCTTCTCGCTACCTCTTTCTTTGCCCTAGCAGAGTCAGCTGAAGCAGGATCACTGATTCGATCGCACCTCGCTACGGTCGATGAACTACGTATCAGGGTGAGCACGGGTGGGATGTCCTACGATCGCATACCTAACCTGGAGCTTAAGACCTTGGCGCAGTCAATTTATAGTGCTAGCTTGAGACAATTCCAAGATTGCGGCATCGCAACGCTCAAAGACGCCCCCGTTTCTCTGTACGTATCGATCTCCAAGAAAGGGATCCCGCCTCTGCCAAACCATGTAGTCATCTTGATCGACTACGAGCTTGCGGAGCCTGCGCACCTGCTGCGAGCCTCGCCAGCTGGCGATGACAGTCCAACCACAGTGACTAGCTGGCGTCAGAATAGGGCTCTGATTTCGAAGAAATCTGAGGCAATGGCAACAATTATGGAATCTGTTACCTGGGTAGTAGAGGATTTGGCTCAAACAATTATACAAGCTAGGAGGCACGTCGCGGGAAACACCGAAGAGCCAGGCGAGCCATGCTTCAAGGACCCTTAAGTGAAGCATTTATTGCGATGTCTTCCTCAGACTTGGGCCCTGACCAAGTGCAACGCGACTTGCAGGACCGCCTGACTAAGTGTCACTCGTTTCGCACGCCCTGCAAGGAGTCCAAACCCGCCGCTTCACCTACGACAATCGGGGCTTCCTGCTGTGGGAAGAGCACCCCGAACTGGGCTCCTTCGGCAACGGGAGAGTCACCTACTCGCGCTACGACGCCCGCGGCAACGCCGGTCGCAAGAACGATGGTCGCAGCGACCTGGCTTTCACCTACGACCCCGCCGAACGACTGGTCACGGTCAGCGAAGCCTCGGGCGCCCGGCGCCCCTTGAAGCGCTTCGCCTACGCCGGCCAGAACCTCGGTGGCGACTACCGCAAGGGCAAACTCCTCAGCGCCAAGCGCACCAACTGGGTCATCAACCCCAGCGTCCCCCAGATCGGCGAGATTCCCATCGAGGTCACTGAGCTCTACCGCTACCAATCGACCTCGGGGAGAGTCTCCAGCCGCACCACTTCCACCAACATCGCCAACATGCCGCAATTCACCGTCGCCTACCAGTACAACAGCCTCGGCGGCTCTTCAGGCTTGATGGTGGGTTCGGTGTAGGCTCTGCCTGACGAGGTGTCACCCGACTTGCAAGTCTTTTCGCACCAACCGTTGCAACCCGGATGCGCTCTGGCCGGCTAGTGTAGTGTGCGGCGGCGAAAATAGTAGACCACGAGCCCGACAACCAGCGCCACCGCCGCCGCGATCAAGTGTTTCCGCTCGGCACTGGTCGCCAGGCCAAGGGTCACTAAGCCCGCCAGGATCGGGATGGTCGGGCCGCCCGGCAAACGGACGGTACCCGTAAGTTCTGAGAACCGGCGGCGCAAGACCGGAACCGCGGCGATGGTCCCCAGGTAGGTCGCTAAGCGCGCCACCACGGAGAGGGCCGCTAAGCCGACGAAGGAGCCGCTCAAAGCCAAGGGTAGGGTCAACGCGGTGTGGAAGAGTAGCGCGTTGGCCGGGGTTTGGAAGCGTGGGTGGATCTTGCCCAGGGCTCTGGGCCCATAGCCATCCGCCGCCAGCGCGTAGAGATAGCGCGGGCCGGCGAAGACGGTGTTGCCGTTGGTGCCCAGGATCGACAAAACGGCGCCGACGGTGAGCAGGGTACCGGCCCAGGAGCCGAGAAAGCCGTTGGCCGCATCGGCCAACGGAGTCGCCGAGCCGGCGAGGTTGGGCAGGGTGCCCAGCGCCACCCATTGCACTCCGGCGTAGAGCACGGTGACCAGAACGATCTGGGTGATGAGAGCGAACGGCACATCGCGGCGCGGATTCTTGTACTCGCCCGCCGCCGCCGCCGTGTTCTCGAAACCGGCATAGGCGAAGAGGAGGAGCAAGGCCGCCTGGCCCAGGCTTCCGGGGCCGGCCTCGGTTGCGACTTGGCTCCTCATCAGATCGCCAGAAAAGGCGAAGATACCGGCGGCGACGAAGAGCAGAAGGGGTATTGCCTTGGTGATGACCAGGAAGACGGCGGTGCGCACACCGGACTCCACCCCGACGTAGTTGATCGCGGTCAGCGCCAGGACCGGTAGAACGATCGCCACGGTGCGCACCCAGCCGGCCTCGGCCGCCGGCCACAGGTAGGTGAGAGCCTGAGCGAAGCCGACCGCCAAGGAGGCCTGCGAAGCGACCCGGGTCAGCCAGGTCATCCAGCCCACGGAGAAACCGGCCAGGGGACCGAAGGCGGTACCGGCGTAGAGGTAGGCGCTACCCGGTTGGTCGAAGTAGCTGCCCGCCTCGGCGAAGCAGAGCACTACTAGCAACACCGAGATTCCAGCCAAGACCACCGCCCACAGGCTCATCGGACCGAGGAGAGCCGTGGCCGCGGCGGGCAGCAGGTAGATGCCGCTGCCGATCACGTCGTTGAGCGCCAAGCCGACGATCTGCCAGCGCGAAACGGTGCGTTTGAAGGAAGCTGTTCCCATGGCCGATGCTCCTTAGCTGTCGCCGACGATTGGCGCTAAAGATTGGCGCCGAAGTTTGCGGCAGGCTACCAGACGCTAAGATCGAGGCCACCGGATCCGCCCCCCCCAACCACCAATACCAAGGAAGTACCATGCGCCGCGCCGTCTATCTCTCCGCTCTCCAGCTCGCCTTCCTCGCCGCCTTCACCTCCCTGCCCACACTGGGCGCCGACGACACCGTTGGCGAACACTCCACCAGCGCCACCACCGTCTATCTGGTGCGCCACGCCGAGAAGGCGGCGGGCGAGGTCAGCGACGATCCTCGCGACCCGCACTTGACCGAGGCCGGCGAAGCGCGCGCCAACGAACTGGCACGCATCCTCAGCGAGGCCGGCATCGAGACCATCTTCTCGACCCCCTTCCACCGTACCCGAGAGACGGCGGCGCCACTCGCTCAGCAAGCGGGCGTGGAGTTGACGATCACACCCATCGCGGCGGGCTACTCCGCGGCACTGGCGCAACGAATCCGTACCGACTACGCCGGCCAGACAGTCCTCGTGGTCGGCCACAGCAACACCACTCCCGAAGTCATCCGCGCCCTCGGCGTCACCACCGCCGATTCACTCGCCCTCGATGAGAGCGAATATGACGACCTCTTCATCGTCACCCTCCCTCCCCAAGGCGGCGCCTGGCTGGCAAGAATTCACTTCGGGGCAGAGACGCCATAGTAGCGCGCGGCTAGATCCACAGCCGACGATCCACCTTCTACCGCTCCGCATCCTCCCCAGGCTCACTCTCCGGGTAGAGCAAGCCCAGAACATACCTCTCGGGATCGAGGTACCGGCGCGCGGTAGCCTGCACATCTTCGTCGGTGAAACCGTCGATCAGCGGTTGAAACTCTAGGATCAGACGCTTGTCGAAGCCGGAGGAGTCGTAGTTCTTGAGTAGTCCCATCCAGAAACCGTTTTGGCGCAGGCTGGTCTCGCGGGAGCGTACTTGTGCCTCTTCAACCTGCTGGAGGTACTTGGGATCGAGCCCGTGCTCGCGCGCCTCGGCGATCTCGGCGCGGACCCTTTCGATCAACATCTTCACTTTCTCTGGAGCGCACCCGAAGTCGATCGAAAGCGAATAGCGCTCCCGCGGTTCGCGCGACAACGATGCCGCCACGGAGACCCCGTAGGTGCCACCGAGGTCCTCGCGCAGAACCTCGCGCAGCCGATTGTTGAGCACCCGAGCAAAGGTGGTCAAGGCATGCACCTGAAGCCGATTGAACTCCGCCTCTCCGGTATAGAGCAAGCTCACATGGCTCTTGGGTTCCAGCCCTTCGCGGACTTCGAACTCGACCACCTCGGCAGGGGGTTCGACCCCGATATCGCGCCAAGTCTCCTCGCGCTCCGTCACCGGTAGGCCACCGAGGTAGGTCTCGACGAGCGGACGAATGGTGTCGAGGTCGAGGTTACCCACGATGATGAAGGTGAAGTCGCCCGCGTCGGCGAAACGATCTCGGTAGACGGCGAAAGAGCGATCCAAGTCGACCTCGGCCAGAAGTTCGGTCGACAAGGGGCGGCGACGCGGGTGACCTTGAGAGACCACTTCAGCGAAGCGGTCGCCAAAGACCACGCTGGGATTGGCCAATCGGTTGGCGATCATCGCCGAGGCCCGCTGGATGAAGGACTGATAGGCACTCGGGTCTCGCCGTGGCTGGGTGAAGGTCAGGTAGAGCAGTTGGAAGAGGGTCTCTAGATCCTTGGGAGAGGCGAAGCCGTTGACCCCCTCCTCCAACTCTTGGATATAGGGACGCACCGTCGCCACCTTGCCGGCCAAGGCCTTGCCGAGCTCAATCTGGTCGAACTCACCGAGCCCACCTTCGCCAACCACCGTGGTGGCAAAGAGCGCCGAGGCATAGTCGGCGTCCAAGACCAGCGAGTGGCCGCCGGGGCTATAGCCGGTCAACATCACCTGGTCGTTTTGGAAATCGGTCGGCCGTAGCATCACCCGCACGCCGTTGGAGAGGGTCCAGGTGGTCAGTTCCAACTCTTCGATCGTCGACTCCACGACGACCTCACCCGCCGTGGGCACTTCGGCGAGCAGCGGTTGATCGAGAACGTGGTCGACGTAGGGCTCCACCGGCTTGTCGGCGACAGCGGCAAACACCGCCAGCAGCTCATCTTCGGAGGGCAAGGTGGCGATCTGCTCGCTGGGACCGCTGAGAAGAATGACCTCGCTCCCCTCGGCAAACTCGGCGTGAACCGCTTCCACCTCTTGCAAGGTGATGCGCGGCACGAACCGCCGTGCCAACTCCACTTCAAAATCCACCCCGGGAATGGCTTCCCCGGCGAGAAAGTGCTGCGCGTACTCACTGGCGAAGCCCCTCGAATTGAGCTTGTCTCGCTCCATCGCCGCCTGCTCGAAGCTGCGCAGGAGATCCTTCTTGGCACGCTCCAGCTCGGTCTCGGTCAAGCCGTGGCGGGTGACCCGTTGCCCTTCGGTCAACAACGCCTCCAGCCCGCGCAAGACTCCCCCTTGCTCGACCGAGGTGGAGGAGGTCGCGAACTGGATCGAACGGCCGAAGTCGCTACTTCCCTGGCCGGCACCGAGGAACGGCGGATCGGCCTGCTGAGCCACTTCGCCTAGCCGAGCGTTGACGATCCACGAGTACAGAATCTCCACCATCCCCTGGCGATAGGAACCGACCGTGGCGTCGGCGGTGCGGGGCTGCTTGTGGTAAATCGCCAACGATGTCCGCGTCGCCTCGGGGTCGGTTTCAATGCTGATCCTGCGTTCGCCATCGAGAGGGACCGGCACCTGCACTCGCGGCCGTGGATCGGCCGGGTTCGACAAGGAGGAGAAGTGCTCGCGCGCCAAAGACTCGAAGCGGTCCACGTCGAAATCACCCACCGCCACCAAGGCCATCAGCTCGGGCCGGTACCAGTCGCGATAGAAACGCCGTAGCGCCTCGTAGGGCGCGTTCTGGAGTACTTCGGTCTGACCGATCGGTAAGCGCTCGGCATACTTCGAGCCGGCGAGGAGAACCGGATACTGGCGATCCGCCATTCCTCCATCACCACGCCCCGCTCCTTGTCGATCTCCTCGCCCTCCAACGAGACCCCACCGGCCCAATCTTCGAGGATGTCGAAGGCCTTTTCGAGGATCTCGTCGACGTCGGTCGGCACTTGCAGCATGTAGACCGTCTCGTCGAAGCTGGTGTAGGCGTTGAGGTCAGGGCCGAAGCGCATGCCGATCGATTCTAGATACTCGACCAGCTCTTGCTTGGCGAATCGTCGCGTGCCGTTGAAGGCCATGTGCTCCAGGAAGTGAGCCAACCCTTGCTGGTCGTCCTCTTCCAGCACCGAGCCGGCATTGACCACCAACCACAGTTGGGCCCGCTCACGGGGTCGGGTGTTGTGGCGCAGGTAGTAGGTGAAGCCGTTGTCGAGCTTGCCGGTGCGCACCGCCGGATCGATCGGCAGGGCGGAGGTCAACGGCGCCGTGGCGGGATCCAGCGGGGTGACAGCTTCGGTCTCGCTCGGTGCCGGCGGCACGGGCGGCGCCACATCCGGTATCGAGGCACAGCCAAGACTGAGGGCTAGAGAGCCTCCGAGGGCCAGAAGAAGAAGGGGGATCTGGAGGAGCGTATGCAGAGTGCGGATCGAGTTCTTCACGGGAGTCCTTTAATCTTGTTGCGCTGGAGGGACACCGTAGCCCCATCGGCCATCCAAACGATCGGCGCCGGTGTTCTTACTCAGCCCTTCTGAAACCATGCGGAAGGCCTCGACAATTCCGGGAACCAGAATCGCCCGGCCCGAATCGTCGAATTGAAAGTGGGTGCGAAACTCGTTGGCGGTGCCAAAGCGCAGGTCGAGCTGTTGCGCCATGCGGTGGAGGCCACGCAAACGCACCAGAAAGGCGAGCAGCCCGCTGGTGGCGAAGTAGCTGTAGGGTTCAAGTTCGGCCAGGGCCTTGAGGAAGGGCTCTTCGTGGCGAAAAATCCGCACCTTGCCCGCAAGATCTTCTTCCGCCGAGCGGGCCGTCACCAGGACCGCCACCGGGCGCAGGTCGACAAAGCCAAAGTTGGCGATGTGGAACTCGACGAAACGATCGAAGGCTTCCCCATCGTCGGCCACCCCGCCCAGTTCGGCGAAGCGTTCTTCGAGGTAACCGCCAAGACTGTCCCGATGGGTGACCACCCGGTCGAGCGGTGCCGCGTAGGGTCCACTCATCACCCAGCGTTCGCCACCCTCCTCGAAGAGGATCGGGCTCCCCAGCGAGGGAATCGACCACACCGTGCGCAGCACCGCCTGAAAGACCCGATGAGCCGCCTCTTGCCGCCGCGGATCGGGCTGGAAGAAGGGCTGCAACGATTCGAGATCCGTCTCGGTAGTCGCCGTCGCTAGCTGCACCAGATCGCGTGCCAACACGGCCGGCCGCAAGCCGACGCAGCGGTCCAGCGTCAGGACCCGCGAGTGTTCTTCAAAGTAGACCCGCGGATCGAAACCGCTGAGCTCGCCACCGGCGGGGATGGCGTCGAAATCGAGTGTCCTCATTCGGTGGAGCAGGATCAGCAAACCGATCAAATGCAGCTCCGCCTGGTGTTTCGCCGACCCCAAGTCCTGGAGTGCTTTGACCCCAAGGCCACCGATCTGTGCCCGTTGCAGCGCTGGTTGCGCGAGCAGATCGAAGACCTGACGACTGTTGTCGGTCTCGGTGTAATAGCAAACATTATTGACGAATGACGGGCAGTGGGTGTCGTCACCGAAGATCGCCGTGCGCGCCAGTACCAAACCTAGCTCGCTACTCGAAGTGACCCGCATCACCCGATAGAGGGCATCGGTATTGGAGACGGTGAAGAAGCCGTTTTCCCCACTCTTCAACACGTAATCCATCAGGATCGGCGCGCCGTGAGAGAAGGTCAACCGCTCGGACTTCTCACCCAAGAGCTTGAGCCGCCGCGCGGGATAGCTGCGCACTACCCCGGCGCGCAGGTCGGCGGGCGGGACCACCGGTGTGCCATCCACTTCGGCGCCGGTTAGCGCCCGGCGGATGGCGCCGTTGATCGGCGGCGCCTTGCGCATCAAGACGGCATCGACCCCGATGGCGGCGGCGGTGATAAGCATCTTGATTCCACGCTCTGAGTAGAGGTCCGCCAGGGTCTCGGCAAAGAGCTGCTTGTCGCGCAGCTTGTCGCCCAGCGCGCTGTGGGCGAAGCCGACCCGAATCACTCGCTCGCCCTCGCCCTCTTCGTCGTACATCCCGCCGACCGCGGTGGTGTGGGCGGCGAGCACTTCCGTCGCCAACCCCTCGGCAACGCGGGCCAGGTCGTCGCAAATCGCCTCCAGATACCTAGCCTTGAGCCGCTCCATGCGCGGGCTACCCACCGCGATGGCAAACTCGGGCGCCGCCGCTTCGATATCACCGAGCTTGTAGGTGGCGACGCTGGCCAAGGGAATGCCGACGATGACCGAGCGCAACCGCTCTTGACCTTCGGGCAAACCCCGTTGCAGATAGGAGCGCAGGAAGTCCGAGAAGGGAGTCCCGACCCGCTGGGCAATCGCCCTTTCGAGCAGCCGCGCACGGTCCTCGGCCGAAGCCTTGGCGTCGAGGCCACCGTGAACCAACAGGGCGTCGACAGCGCCACGGCGGCCCGCCTTATCGAGCCGGCCAAAGTCGGCTAGCTCCGGCACCGTGGGATCGACGCCAAAGATCTCTAGCTCCACGATGACCCCGCCGACGGTTCGGTAGCCCCTGCCCTCCAAGTGTTCGGGCTTGCGCTCGTGATCCCGCTTCTGGAGACCGAAGAGGAGGCTGGTGAACTGCCGAACCTCCTGTTTGGTACGACCGGTGACAACGATCCGCGGCGAGCGCCCGGCCGCGGCCTGGGGCCGGTGCCGGGCCGCTTCCTCGAACAGGCTGATCAGATGAAAGGCGGTGGCGCCACCCACCGCGCCGGTGCCACCAAAAATGAGGTGAACCTGATCGAAAAAGGCAGGATCTTCGGCGGCCCGCAACAGCTGTAAACCGAGGCGTGGTTTCTTGAAGCCCATGGATACGGATTCGCTCCGGTTTGTTGTAGCGAGACCTCGCCATCTCCTGCAATCCAGCAGGCCCGCCGAGGCAGTGGGGTCGGTCATTTCTCGGACTGAGAAGTTAGCACAGGCTTAGAAAGCACCGACTGGACCCTACGACAGGGGTTCCTCCACTAAACTGGTTCAACCGACCACCCAGGAGGAAATCGATGAGCACCGCCCGCGAGATCTCGCCCGAGAAGCGCATCCTGCAACAGCTTCAATCCACTGAAGTTCAACTCCTTGCCCATCTAGCCGGATCGGCCCGGTCCGGTGATTGGGCCACCGTCGACGAGCTGTTCAGCACCTTG
>QIHU01000169.1 GCA_003231035.1 Acidobacteriota bacterium | reverse complement strand
TTGGGGCCCTACCCCTCTAAGAACTGCAAAGAAGCCGCCCCACGGCGGTGTCAGAGAATACCGAATGCGCTTCGTGAAGGAGAATACAGATGGGCAATGACAGTGTCGGTCCGACCAAGATAGGCAAGATCGCGATCTTCCTCTTCATCCTCGCCCTGCTCGCGGGAGCGGCCTTTTACTTCCGCGATCTGGTGGCTCCTTCGGGGGCGACGGGCGGAGATATCGACCTCGCTAAGTTCAAGGACAAGGTCGAGGCCGCCGACACCGGTGGGGTCACCACGGTCAGCGAGTACACCTACGTCCCAACCGAGAAGCTGCCGCCGGTTCAAGGGGTGAGCAACTACCGGTGGAACGACGCCGACCCGGTGGTGGAGTTCCCGATCAATGTGTGGATCGGTTGGTTGCCCATCGTCGCCGCCAACCACGGCTTCGCCCCCAACGAAGAGAGTGTTTTCTTCAAGGAATTTGGCTTCAAGGTGAATTTGAAGCTGATCGACGATCCGGTGGTGGCGCGCGACGCCTTCGCCTCAGGTGAAAGCCATGTCTTGTGGGGAACCCTCGACATGATGGTCCTCTTCGCCCCCGAACTGATGAAGGATTCGCGCACCGCGCCGCGCATCTTCCAGCAGGTCGACTGGTCCAACGGCGGTGACGGCATCGTGGTGCGCGGCAACATCAAATCGGCCCGCGATTTGCGCGGCAAAACGATCGTCTACGCGCAGAACAGCCCCTCGCAGTATTTCCTCAATAATCTGCTGATCAATGCCGGGGTACAGCCCAGCGAGGTCAACCACAAGTACACCGCCACCGCCTTCGAAGCGGCGGCGGCCTTCGTCGCCGACAAGAAGATCGACGCCATGGTTTCGTGGGCACCGGACATTTACAACATCCCCGACCGTGTCAAGGGCACCCGGATCCTCACTACCACCGCCGACGCCAACAAGCTGATCGCCGACGTGTGGGCGGCCCGCGCCGACTTCGCCAAGGATCACCCGAAGGTGATCGAGGGGCTGGTTTCGGGCATCTTCTCCGCCATGGAGGAACTCCGCAACGACACCTTCAAGGCGGAAGCGATGCAGTGGATGGCGGAAGGCTACGGCATGCCGGTGGACGAGGTGCAATCGATGGCGGCCGACGCCCACTCCACCAACTTCGCCGAGAACAAGGCATTCTTCCTCAACAAGAACGAGCCGGCCAACTTCGAACGCACCTGGAAGAACATCACCTTCGTGTACCGCGAGCTCGGCCTGATCGGTACCCCCACCCGCTTCGACGAAGTGATGGATTTCTCCGCCTTGCAGGCGATCGACAAGGCGGGAACCTTCGCCGACCAGAAAGACGAGTACCGCACCAGCTTCGCTCCCACCACCTATAGCCGGGTCAACGCCGAATCGCCGATTCTGACCCAGATCATCCGCATCAACTTCTTCCCCAACTCCTCCAATCTCTACGAGCCGCAGCACGACGAGTCCAACCGTCCGGTCGCCAACACGCTCTACGATCCCACGGTGATGGCGACCCTCGAGAAGGTCGGCCGGCTGGCCGGGCAGTACGAACGAGCGGTCATCGCGGTGGTCGGCCACACCGACGCTTCGATGAAGGGACGGGGCGTGCAGTTCGATTCGGTGCAGGAGCTGTCCCAGGACCGCGCCGAGGCGGTGCGCATGGCGTTGATCGAGAAGTACGGCTTCGAGCCCAACAAGTTCGTCGTCGAGGGTAAGGGCTGGAACGAGCCGGCCGATGGCTCGGACCCGGAGAATCACGCCCTAAACCGCAGAGTGGAAGTTTCGGTCTACCCACCCGAGGCGCAGTGAACCGCGAGGTGACAGTCCGGTGACTGGCGAACCGACCCCCGAGGAGGTACCAGCCGCCGCCGAGACCGACGGTCCCGGCGGCGGTTGGCTGCGCACCCGTGAGCCGGTCGCCGGCTGGTTGCGCTGGCTGCTCGGCAGCTTGCCCATCCTTCTCCTTGTGGGCTTCTGGTGGGCGATCACCGCCGGTGCCACGGTCGAGGCGCGTTTCATCTCGCCGACCATTCTGCCCAGCCCCATGGAGGTGCTCCGCTCGATCCCCTCGCTGTGGTTCGAACGGGCACTCACCCGCAACCTCACGGTCTCGTTCCTGCGCGTGGTCGGCGGCTTCGCCATCGGTGTCGCCATCGCTTTGCCGCTCGGCGTGCTGATGGGCTCCTTCACCAAGATCAAGGCGACCTTCAATCCACTGGCGACCTTCTCCGCCTACCTGCCCATCCCGGCGCTGGTACCGCTGACCATGACCTTCTTCGGCATCGGCGAGAAACAGAAGGTCGCCTTCCTCGCACTGGCCTTCGTCATCTACTTGATCCCACTGATCGTCGAGGCGGTCGACGACGTTGACGACGTCTACCTGAAAACCGCCTACACGCTCGGCGCCAGTAAATTTCAGACGGTCACCAAAGTCCTCCTGGGCGTCTCCTGGGCCGACATCTACCAGTCACTGCGGCTCGGCTTCGGTGTCGGCTGGAGTTACATCATCCTCGCCGAGATGATCGATATCGGGCGGGGTCTAGGCGGCCTGATCATCACCTCGCAGCGCATCGGACCGCGCGAGCACATCTACTTGGTGCTGCTGGTCATCGTCGCCGTCGCCTTCTTGACCGACCGCGTCTGGGCCTTCGTCGGCAAGCGGCTTTTCCCTTACCGCGAGGCCCACCGATGAGCGAGGGCGGCACGGCAAAGACCACCGAATCGCTGGTGCTGGAGCCGGTGGTCGAGTTTCGTCAAGTCGAGAAGACCTTCAACCCTGGCACCCGGAAGGCCTACACCGCCATTCGCGATGTCGACTTCGTGATCGAGGACCGCCCCGACTACGGCGAATTCATCTCCATTGTCGGTCCCTCCGGGTCTGGCAAATCGACCGTCTTGAACTTGATTCAGGGTTTCTCCGACGTCTACCCGCCCACTCAGGGCAAGGTGCTGGTGCGCGGCAAGAACGTCACCGGGCCGGGGCGCGACCGCGGCATGATCTTCCAGAAGTACAGCTCCTTCCCCCACCGCAGCGTGTTGCGCAATGTGACCTTCGGCTTGGAGATTCACCGCGACCAACTCGGCCTGTCGCGCTCCGAAATGGACGACCGGGCCATGGAGCTGATCCACCGGGTTGGACTCGATGGCCATGAAAGCAAATACCCTCACCAGCTTTCGGGCGGCCAGCAGCAACGGGTCGCCATCGCCCGCACCTTGGTGCTCAAGCCGAGTATCGTTTTAATGGACGAGCCCTTTTCGGCCCTCGACGAGCCGACTCGGCACGAGATGCAGCGGCTGATTCACGAGCTCTGGCACGAGATCCACGCCACCGTCTTTATCGTCACCCACTCGATCTCCGAGGCGATCTACCTGGGCGACCGAGTGTGGATCATGACCCCCGCGCCGGGCCGTATCGGTGCCGCCTTTGAGGACATCATCCCGCCTCGCCAGGGCAGCGATCCGCTGACCACCCAGGAGATGCCCCAGTTCAAGGAGGCGGTCGGCGAAGTGGTGCGCGCCTTCAATCTCCTCGAAAGCGCGCACGAAGACACGGGAGACACTTGATGGCCAAGGCCGCCCATAGCTTTGGCACCTACCTGCGCAACGCTTTTTTCCGCAAGGCACCGGTGCCCGGGCTAGGAGCGATGCCGCTCAATCAGATGGTCCTCGGCCTGCTCGCCGTGCTCGGGCTGGCCAGTCCGGGATTCTGGTTCCTCGGGATCGCCGCCGAGATCGGCTACCTGACCCTGATGGCCGGAAATCCGCGCTTTCAGCACTTGGTGGACGCCGAAACGAGAGTCGGCGACCAGCGCGGTTGGTACGACAAAGTGGAGCGGGCCGTCGCCAGCTTAGGGGCCGACAGCCGCCAGCGCTACACCCGCCTGCTCAGCCAGTGCCGCCGCATCCTGGGGATCAGCGCCAGCTATGACGAGGTCAGCTTGGGCACTCTCAAAGACCTGCGCGGCCGCAGCCTCAATCAGATGCTGTGGATCTTCTTGCGCCTGCTGCGCTCGCGCGAGGTGATCGCCGAGAACCTTGAGAACCTCGACCGCGGCGAACTCGAAGTGAAGATCGCCGAGCTTGAGGGCGAACTAGAGAAGGCCGAAGGCAAACCGAGCGCCCTGGTGCGTTCGCTCGGCGGAAGCCTCGATATCATCCGCAAGCGGCTTGAGAATTTGGACCGAGCGCAAGAGAGCCTGCAGGTTATCGACGCCGAGTTGCAGCGCATCGAAGGGCAAGCCGAACTGCTGCGCGAAGAGGCGGCGGTGAGCGGCAATCCCGAGTTGTTGTCCTCGCGGCTCGACGCCGTCACCTCGACGATGGACGAGACCAGCCGCTGGATGGACGCTCAATCCGATCTCTTCAGCACTCTGGGCCCGGTCGAGGAGGAGGGTGGCATGGAGCTACCGCCGGCTCCCCAGCGAACCACGGAGGGATAGATGGCATCACCACAACCGCCACTACCAAAGTGGGCCCAGCGCATGCGCCGCGCCTATGGTTCGGGCTCCGCCTCGCAGTTCATTCTGTACGGCAACATCACCGATCTGGTCGCGGCACCGGTGCGAGAAGCTGAGGGAGCGCCCCATCGTCGCTACCTTTCGTTGCGGCGCTTTTTGACCGACACCATGTTCGAGCCCTTCGATGTCGTCTTGCACTACGACCGGGGCCGCGGCATCAGGGCTCGGAAAGGGAGCGATCATTTTCAGGGTTTCCTCAAGGCCTTCGACACCTTTCGCGGCACCTCGTGGTCTAAGCCAACGGGCGATAGCGACGCCCAGAAAGGGCCCCTGGCGCTGGCCAACATGTTGCCGCGCGACGCCGGGCGCGCCCTGGAGCTGATCGACCGCTTCGTGCGCGCCAGTCAACAGCGCACCGAGGCCAGCAAGAGCGGTGAGGGCCGGGTGGCGGCACCGCTCAAGGTCGCCGTGGTCATCGACTACGCTCACTTCATCGTCCCGCGCGGCGAGCCTATCCACCAGACCGCCGAGCGCGCGCAAACCTTGATTCGCCTCCTCGATTGGGCCAGCGATCCGGCGATCACCGAGGGGGCGGTCGCCACCGTTCTGATCGCCGAGAACCTCACCGACCTCAACCGGTTGGTGGTCGAAAGCCCCTACTCGACCAAGATCAAGATTGACCTTCCACCCGCCGACTCGCTGACCCGCTACGTCCACCACCTCACCGCCGACGACCCACGGTTCGACCAAGTTTCAGAGGTAAGCCGCGACCTGTTGGCCAGCAAATTGGTCGGTCTGTCACGGGTCAATGTGCGCACCCTGGTGCTCGAAGCCTTGGGCAGCGGCGAGCCCCTCACCTTAGCCACCCTGACCGAGGTCAAGAAGCGGTTGATCGAAAAAGAGGCAGCCGGTCGGATCGAGTTCATCGAGCCCAGCCGCACGCTGGATCAAGTCGCCGGCCACCACCAAGCCAAGGCATGGCTGCGCCAGGACGCCGCCCTGCTCAAGAAGGGTCGCCTGCGGGCGATCCCCATGGGCTACCTGATCTGCGGCCGCATCGGCACCGGCAAGACCTTCCTGGTCCACTGCTGGGCCGGCGAAGTGGGCATCCCGGTGGTCGAGATCAAGAACTTCCGGGAGCGCTGGGTGGGAGCCTCGGAGGGCAACCTCGAACGGATCTTCACCATCCTCCATGCCTTGGGTCAGGTGGTCGTGTTTATCGATGAAGCCGACCAAGCCACCGGCAAACGGGATGCCGGCAGCGGCGACTCCGGCCTCTCCGGCCGCATCTACGGCATGCTGGCCAAAGAGATGAGTGACACCGCGAACCGGGGCAAGATCCTCTGGGTATTCGCCACCAGCCGCCCCGACCTCTTGGAGGTCGATCTTAAGCGCCAAGGTCGGCTCGATGTCCACATCCCCCTCTTCCCGCCCGGCGACGCGGAAAGTCGCCATCAACTCTTCGCCGCCATGGCGCGCAAGGTGGGAGTGGAGATCGATCCCGCCCAACTCCCTCCCCTACCCGACAATGACCAGATCGGCGGCAACGAGATGGAGGGCATCTTGGTGCGCGCGCTGCGCCTCCACGAAACCCAAGCCGCCACCGCCAAACGATCCATGGCGGAGATCATCGCCGAGGTCATCGCCGATGTCCGGCCCTCCGCCCATGTCGAACGGCTGACCTTGATGGATCTGGTCGCGGTCAAGGAGTGCACCGACAGCCGTTTCCTACCCGAGCGCTACCGCGAGCTGAGCCTCTCGGCGATCAACCGCCAAATCAAGCAGCTTCGCTTGCTCGTTGGCGAGTAGCCCTCGCCTACTCTTGACCGCGCAAGACCCGATCGGCCGGCGCCGGC
>QIHU01000272.1 GCA_003231035.1 Acidobacteriota bacterium | reverse complement strand
CGCGGTAGCCCCGCCGACGCAGCTCGCGGCGCAAGGCATCGCGCTCGGGGATGAGGTCGAAGGTCGTCTCCGCGAGGAAAACCGCGCCCCGCTCAGGCACCGCGGAGCCGGCTCCTTCGGTCGCGACGAGAAACGTCTTGACGTCCCAGGCCAACTCGTCGAGCTTCTGCCAGTACTGTAGTTGGATCTGCGGACCGAAGGCACGGTTGAGTTCCTTGGGCCGTCCGCTCCGCGGGTCCAGGATGAAGAATTCGTAGCCCAGAAGATCGCGCACCGTGGGGGGGTGCTCGGTGAACGGAACCGGCGTTTTGATGATCTTGAAAACGGGAGCCTTGCTCCGCTCGGCCCACTGGGATGCGGGCCGTCTCTCCAGGAACTCATCCAGCTCCCGGAGGCACCACTCGGACTGGAGGTAGCGCGGGGACAGCACGCAGATCAGCGCGCTGGCTCCGTTCAGCTCGCCGACCAGCCGCTCTGGAAATACGTCGTTGCCGGTCAACCGAGGGTCACGAAAAACCCGCGGCTTGCGGCCTAGCAGCTGGCCCACCCGCACCTCGATCGCGCGGTGGAAGTCCGTGATCCATCCGTTGTCGTCTTCGCTCAGGCCCTCATTGTCGAGGTGAGCATAGCTGATGAAAATGTCGGAGCTGCTCATCGGATTCGCACGGACCCCCGGATTCTAAAAATGGTGGCAATGCCCCTCATCGCCACGCCGCGGCGGCGACGCGACGTTGACATGGTTCGCTGTCACCGGATTCTTATCCACTGTACCACTGCAAGAGTTCCGCCGCATCCGGCTGCCGCGGCCATCGTTGGAGAGTCCAAGCCTTCGCCGCTGATAGCATGCGGCCACTTCACTCGCTGGTACACGACTCTGGAGGAACCTCATGGCCAAACCACGCATCCTCGCCTTCGCCGGAAGTGCACGCAAGGATTCATACAACGCTCGTCTGGTTCGCATCGCCGCCGAGGGCGCGCGCAAGGCGGGTGCCGAGATCACGGTCGTCGACCTGGGCGAGTACCCACTGCCCCTCTTCGACGAAGACCTCGAACGAGACCAGGGCATCCCCGCCAACGCAACCCGGCTCAAGAAACTGTTCCTCGATCACCAAGGCCTGCTGATCGCCTCACCGGAGTACAACAGTTCGCTCACGCCGTTGCTCAAGAACACGATCGACTGGGTCTCTCGCTCCGCCGCAGGCGAGGCTCCCTTGGCGGCTTACCGAGGCAAGGTGGCCGCTCTGATGGCCGCCTCACCCGGTGGTCTCGGTGGCTTGCGAGGGCTGGTTCACCTGCGCTCGATCCTCGGCAACATCGGAGTCATCGTCCTGCCGGATCAAATTGCCGTCCCGCGTGCCTTCGAGGCCTTTGGTGACCAGGGACAACTCAACGACACTAAACAACAGGCACGGGTTCATGCTTTGGGTGAGTCCGTCGCCAAGACCCTGGCCAAACTCGCCGACTGAGGCGAGCTCCTTCGCCACCCGCCATCCACACGTAGCTGGTCGACCCGCGACTCGGATAGGCTGCCTCCATGGACGCCCCCAGCTCGACCGCCGCTCCCTCGGCAGCGCTCCACCGCCTGCTCCTCGCCCTCTTCGCCTTCGGGGCCGCCGGGGTCGGTGTGGAGTTAGTACTGCTCGGCCACTACGAGGACTACAAGCAATACGTCCCCTTGACTCTGCTCGCCCTGGGGCTGGTGGGGGCATTGTGGCTGGGCGTGGCGCCCAAGCGCGCGAGCCTGCTCGCCTTTCGCTTGCTGATGGTCGGCTTCGTCATCGCCGGCATCGCCGGTTTGGTCCTGCACTACCGGACCAATACTGAGTTCGAGTTGGAACTCTATCCGACGATGACCGGCTGGCGCCTGTTCTGGGAGTCGATCCACGGAGCAACTCCGGCGCTGGCACCAGGAACGATGGTGCAACTCGGTCTCTTGGGGATGCTCGCCACCCTCCGCCATCCAGCACTGTCCACAGGGAATAAAGACCGCGCCAAACCCCATTTTGAAGGCTAGCGATGAATCGGCAATCGACAACCTGCAACTCGACGAATTCCGCCTGGGCCACAGGCTACGGAGCATATCTTCATCATGGATCACCAGCGACGCACCTACGATTCCATCCTGGGACTCCTCTCTAGCGAAGAAAATCCCACTCCCCTAGTCCGCCTCCACCGGGTGGTGCCCTTCGAACACACCCGCGTCTACGCCAAACTGGAGTGGTACAACCCCTTCGGCGCGGTGAAGGACCGCGTAGCGGCCAACTTGATCCGCGACGCTGAGGAACGGGGAATTCTGGCCGACGGACAAAAACTAGTCGAACCCACCTCGGGCAACACCGGCATGGGGTTAGCCATGATGGCCAACGCGCGAGGCTATGCGCTCACCACACCGCTGTCGCTGGCCATCCCGCAAGAAAAACGGACCATGCTGCGCTTCTTCGGAGCCGAGGTGATCGAACTGGAAGACACCCTTTGCCCGGCACCCGGCGCGCCGGAAGGAGCCATCGCCAAGGCGCATGAACTCGGTGATCGCCCCGACTTCGAGATGCTCAACCAATACGCCAACCCCGCCAATCCAGAGGCCCACTACCGCACCACGGGACCCGAGATCTGGCGCCAAACCGACGGAAAAGTCACCCACTTTGTCGCCGGTCTGGGAACCTGCGGCACGATTACCGGCACCGGTCGTTTTCTCAAGGAGAAGAACTCCGCTATCGCGGTACATGGCGTCCACCCCGGCGAGGGCCACGACATTCCGGGGGTGCGCAGTATCCGGCAACTGCAACAGACGGAATTGTTCGCTCCCGACGAGTACGACGAGCTAGTCGAAGTAGATAACCAAGAGGCCTTCGACCTCTGCTTGCGGCTCAATCGAGAAGAGAGCATCATCGCCGGCCCCAGTTCGGGCATGGCCTTGGCCGGAGCGTTCAAACTGGTCGCCGACGAGCCGGGCAACCAAGTGGTGGTGATCTTCCCGGACAGCTCCTTCAAGTACGCCTCCTCGCTGGCCAAACACTTGCCGCAGATGGCCGTGGACTCGCCGGGCAGCCCGGGCGAGCGCATGATGAGCGAGATGGTCGAGAACGTGCGCGGCAACGAAGGGCTGACGATCGACGCCGATGCGGCGGCCCGCCAACTCGCGAGCGACGAGAAACCCTTCGTGCTGGACGTTCGCAAATTCGAGGATTTCGCCGTCGGGCACGTGCCCGGAGCCATGAACATGCCGCTTGCAGAGATCAACGACTTCGCCAACCTACTGCCCACGGAGCGCTCGGCTCCGATCTACACCGTCTGCGAACGCGGCAACCTGTCGCTCTCGGGGCTCTTGCTCCTCAAGTCGCTGGGCTACCAAAACGTGCGCAGCATCAACGGCGGCACGCGGGCCTGGAAGCAACTGGGGCTCGAGGTGGCTACGGAAGGCTAGGAAGACGAAGGGTTAGAGAACAGCCTCCGCCAGATCTTCGAGAATCCGCGACGCCGCGACGGCCTCCACATCTTGGGCCAGCGGGAACGACTCGCTGCCGGCGTGGATAATCCAGACTCGCTCGAGCTTCAAAGTGTTGATCGCCGAGCGCAGGGAGCGGGTCACTCTCGGGGTCGCGGTGCGCTTGATTTCGAAGCCGAGGCGACGAGTTCCCGAGGCGATCAGCAGGTCGAGTTCCGCCCCCGCGTGGGTGGCCCAGAAGAAACACTGATCCGTTCGCGCCCCTACCACTGTCTGGATCTGAGACAGCATGAAGCCCTCCCAAGAGGCTCCGAGTTGGGGATGCGATTCCACGGCCTCCCGGGTGTCGAGGTCGAGCAGACTATTTGGTTGGCACCTCTCAGGTGGCAGGAAGGCTTCAAAGGTTGCGTTTTCAAACTCCCCGCAAGCCGAGTAGAAGACGAAGGCCCGCGTCAATGGCCGCCAGCTCCGCCAACGCGATCTTCCCGAACACTCTGCGGACGCGTCGTTTGTCAACAGTGCGAATCTGATCCAGCAAGGCGAAAGAGCGTTGGCGCAGCCCCCCGGATCCGGCACCGAGAGGCGGATAGAGGGCACCGCGACCAGGCGTGCCGGTAATCGGAACCACGCACAGGACCGGGAAGCGCTGGTCTTCGGTGACCTCGCGGTCACTGACGATGATGCAGGGTCGCACCCCGCGCTGCTCGTGGCCGATCGTAGGGTCTAAACCGACCAGGACCACGGTTCCGCGATCGAGCTTCAATCCTCGATCTCGACCCAGCCCTCGCCCCGGTTCCAGCGAACCGTGGAACCCGCGGTCGGATCGAGCAGCTCTTCGTCTTCCTGTGATGCCATCTCGCTCCATTCACCGAAGCCGACTTCGGCCACTTCCTCGCTCTGCGGATGGGGGTTGGCGACCGAATCAAGCAGTTCCTGCCGCCTCCGGGCTTCGATCTCGTGTTCAACGGCCTCAAGGATAAACTTGCTGCGGTTCCGCTCACGGCGATCGATGCCCCGCACCAACTCCTCCGGCAGCGTGACGGTGACTCGAGCCCTGTTCCTCATGAGTATGATCATATCATGAGTCATACTTTGAGTCCTCGATCTCCGCGCCGAGCCAGCCGTGGTCGGCTCGCCTGCGCTCGGCGTTCACCCGGATCAGCTGCGAGACTCCGTGTCGTTCACCCGTCTCGCGCCTCCCCGCAGAGTTCGTCGAGCCTTCGTCGGATACGCATCCGGCGGTTGTCCATGCTGACCCCAAAGGCAGCGCCACCGATACCGATCAGGGAACCGTCGATGCCACCCACGTAGGTGGCGACGCGCTCCATGCCCATGGCCATCATCACCGCGAGGGCGCCGAAGGTCACCACCATGCTCGCGAGGAGGAGGTAGATACCCCACCCGCGCGCTTTGCGCAGCGCGGCATAGCCGTCGCGTAGCTCGCTCGATCCGGCGGGATCGAGCGGTTCGGCTTCACCGGGGAAGAGCTTTGTGGCCAGCCCGCTGAACAACAACGTGGCAAAAGCGGCGGCAAGGAAGAAAAAGACCATCCAGGCAGCGCGCGGTGGCTCAGGCCAGTGCAGGCCGCAGGCGACGAGCATCTAGAAACCGGCGAGTTACGCCGCTGCTCACTACCCCCAATTGCGTACAATCGGGTTACACTAACTGTGGAATCACAACTCAAAAATCGGAGCGCTCAACCGCAACGGACCGAAGCCCTACTGTTCTACCGGGAACTCGAAGTAGTGCCCGCGCGCGAACCCCGCGACACAGGAGACCTTGCCATGACTGTCGTCACCCCCCGGAGCTGGTCGTTATGGACCTGGGTTGCTAGCTTCACCTGGTTTGCCCTGGCTTCTTCGCTCTCGGCACAAACGGCGAATTTGGTTCGAGACATTAACCTGGACTCAGACCTAAGGGCTGACTCACACCCGTCCAGTCTAGCCACGATCGGCGACCGCGTGATCTTCACTGCGATTGCCAACACGGCGGGAAGGCAACTTTGGGGCAGCGACGGAACGGCGGAAGGTACACAGGTTCTGTTCGACGGAAGCACGGACCCCATCCAGAGCTCCGGTCTTGACCTGCTGGGCAGGCTTGGCAATCGGTTGATTCTGTCGGTGGATCACTCCCCCTTCGAGGAGTCTCTCTGGGTGACGGATAGCACCCCGGAAGGCACCACAAAACTAGCGGGCACGGGAACCCAGGTCGAGCTCTCCTCTAGCTACTTCGGTAGCCAACCAGCTTTGATGGCGGACCGCGTCCTGTTTATTGGCACCACCGAGAGCACGGGGACCGAGGTGTGGGTTACGAACGGTACACCGGAGGGTACGCAGCTGTTAGTCGATACCGCGCCTGGAGCCAAGTCGGGCTTTTCCTGGGAGCTGGCCGCTACCGAGCAAAGAGGATGGTTCCTAAGCAGCAGCCAGTACGGTGAGCGGACTCTATGGCTGAGCGACGGCACCACAGCCGGCACCACGGAGGTGCTCCACTGGACGTCAGGGACTAGTGTCCGTTCCTTAGCCGCGCTAGGAGACTTGGCGATTTTCCAAGTACAGGCTAGCGACCAGGAACTCTGGGTAAGCGATGGAACCGCCGCGGGCACGATGCCAATTACCGACTTCGCCGCTGTGAATCCCCTCAGGATCGACTCCGGCATTCAAGTTCTCGGCGCTAGAGCCTTCTTTGTGGTGGACGACGTGACCCACGGCGAAGAGATCTGGATGAGTGACGGTACACGACAGGGTACCCCGGCACGGGAGAGATGGCACTCTTGAGTTCGCGGCCGAACACTCTCTTCTTTCTCGCCACCGACGGTCTCAGCGGCCTCAGCCTGTGGGCAAGTGAGATCGCTTCTGGAAGCCAGGTCGCTCTGTTTCAAGCGGGTGTAGGTTATTCCGGCGATAGTGTCCTGTCGGGCCTGATACAGATTGGTGAGAGTCTGTTCTTCACCGTTGCCACCAGCGACTTGGCATCGCCGACTCTTTGGGTTTCGGATGGCACCATCGAGGGTACTCATCAGGTAGCAGAACTCTGTACCGATCTCCTAGCCCTTCCGCCCCCTGCCCTACGTCTTCCCGAAGACAGGCTGTACTACGGTTCTCGCCTAGCCAACAATTCTTGCCGCTTCCTGAGCACCGATGGAACCGAGGCGGGCACCATCCAACTCGCCGAGTTCAGCAACACTTCGCCCTACGGCGGAGCACCGCTGGAGGCGGTGGCTACTCCCAAAGAGGTCTATTTTTCGTTCGATGACTCTGAACGTGGAATCGAACTCTGGGCGGTCGTACCCGGGAGCAACGCTCCCAGACTGGTGACCGATTTGAATCGCCCCGGCGGCGATAGCTCTCCCCGTGATTTGAGCCCGTTCGATGGCCGGTTGCTGTTCAGCGTCTGCTCAACCCACCAGGAGTTCGTATGGATGACGGATGGGACTGCAACGGGAACCCAGCCAATCCCCAACGCTCCACCGGTCGGCGAAGGGTGCCATGGGTTCAACCAGCCCAGAATCGTCAGCCTGGGAGATGTCGGTATTTTCCTGAATGCGGATTTTTCGCAAGACGGCCAGATCTGGCGAACCGACGGCACTCCTGGCGGCACCTTCTCGCTCGGCGACATCCCCTACTACCCCTCCCTTGGGGGTTTGGTGAGCGCTCAGAACCTGGCCTTCTTCACCCGCGAGTCGGAGGTTTGGCGCACCGATGGAACGGTGGCTGGCACCTTCATGGTGAAAGATCTAGGCACCGATTTCGTCATCGAGTTCGGATTGATAAAGAGCGCAAAGGACGAGCTGTGGTTCCTGGTGAGGGGACGATACCAGGGCGAGCAGGTCTGGATGAGCGATGGAACCTCAGCGGGTACCCATCCGGTGACCGACTTCCCCGAAAGTTCCACCCCGAGTCTCTTTTCTCTCTTCGCAGTCCTTGGAGACGATGTCTACTTCTTCGTCAGAGACGACAATGGCGACACCAAGCTGTGGGTTGCGCAACTACCCGCCTCATTCTCCTTTTGGGAGCGGACAAGCCTCGTGGTTCTAGAAAACCACCTGTACTTCTTTGGTGGGGCGGCGAGCAATGGCGAAGGTTTCGTGGCCCTCTACCGCAGCGACGGAACGGACGTCGGTACACATGTAGTCGCTCTCCTCGGCGCCCTCCCCCCTTCCATAACTTCGCGTCCGACTCTGATGACGGTTCTGGACAACCAGCTGTACTTTGTCATCGATGACGAGGATCACGGACGAGAGCTGTGGGCCAGCGATGGAAGCGAGGCCGGAACTCGGCTGGTGGCCGAGCGGCCGGTTCTCGCCTCTTCTTCACCGCCAACGACGGCGCCCACGGCTTCGAGCCGTGGACCAGCGATGGCACCACCGCCGGCACGCGGCTGCTCCAAGATCTAAGCCCCGGCGTGGGCTCCTCCACTCCCGAGGGTTTCGCCGCATCAGGCGATCGCCTGTATTTCTCGGCCGACGACGGTTGGGCGGGACGCGAGTTGTGGAGCGTCAATCTAGCCCCAGAATCCGACTGCACGCCATCCCCGCGTTGGCTCTGTTTGAAGGACCAGCGCTTTCGCGTGGAAACGGCATGGCGCGACTTTCAAGGCAACCAAGGCACCGGCACCGCTGTAACCCTCACCCAGGACACCGGATACTTCTGGTTCTTCAAAGAGAGCAACGTGGAAACGGTGGTCAAGAAACGGTGGTCAAGGTGCTCGACGGTAACCCCATCAACGAACACTTCTGGACCTTCTTCGGGGCGCTTTCCAACGTCGAGTACGCGATCACTGTCACCGACACCCAGACCGGTTTGACGCGGCGCTACTACAACCCACCTAAGCGCTTCGCCAGCGTCGGCGACACCGAGTCCTTCGGACCCCGCGGTGCCAAGAGCGCGATTGCCGAGGCCACCGGCACGGCCGGAGAACCGCTGCTGGTTGATCACTACTTCGATCCGGCCGCACTCAAGGCCAGCTGCGCCGCCGGCCCCTCTCAGCTCTGCTTGAACGGCGACCGCTTCGCGGTGGCGGCCGAGTGGGAGGACTTCCAAGGCAACTCGGGCACCGGCACGGCGGTGGCGCTGACCACCGATACCGGCTACTTCTGGTTCTTCAACTCGAGCAACATCGAGGTGGTCCTCAAGGTGCT
>QIHU01000829.1 GCA_003231035.1 Acidobacteriota bacterium | reverse complement strand
ACGCTCGACGTCAAGCGCTCGGATCATCAAGATCGCTTTCCCGGTTGTGAGATGGAGGGTCGGGTTGAGGTTGGCGAGGGAGCTGAGATCGTCGACTCGGTGATTCGTGGCCCGGTGGTGATCGGTGCCGGTAGCCGGATCGAGAAGGCGTTCGTCGGCCCGTACACTTCGATCGGCGAGGGGTGCACGTTGGTCGGTTGTGAGCTCGAGAACTCGATCATCCTCGAAGGTAGCGAGATTCGCCACGTCGAGCGCCGGATCGACGGCTCTTTGATTGGCCGCAACGCTCGCATCGTCGCCACCGACCGCAAGCCCAAGGCGCATCGCTTCATGCTGGGCGACAACTGTGAAGTCGAAATTTCCTGAACACCTTCCCGGATTTCTAACCATGCGTAGTTTGATTCTTGGCGGTGAGGGGATGCTGGGCCGAGCCCTGGTGGAAGAGGCGCGACGGCGCGGCTTCGCGGCCCTGGCCCTGTCGCGCTCAGTGGCGGATATCACTGATCCTGATTGCCTCTCGCACTGGGTGGAGAGTTGGCGCCCGGCGCTGGTGGTCAACTGTGCCGCCTACACCCAGGTGGACGCTTGCGAAGAAAAACGGGACCATGCCTTCGCGGTCAACGGCGCGGCGGTGGCGCACGTCGCGGCGGCGGCGCGGCGGGTGGATGCCCGCTTGCTGCAAGTGTCGACCGACTACGTGTTCGACGGCACCGCCAGCGAGCCCTACACCGAGGAGGCCGCCACGGCGCCGATCAGCGTCTACGGGGAGAGCAAGCTGGCCGGCGAAGCTCTGGCCTTGGCTTACGAGGGGGCGCTGGTGGTGCGGGCCAGTTGGTTGTTCGGTCCGGGAGGGCCGAACTTCGCCGCCACCATCCTGCGCTTGATCGATCGCGGCGACGCCCAGTTGCGGGTGGTGGACGATCAGGTAGGCTCGCCCACCTACACCCCCTTCTTGGCGGCGGCACTGCTCGACTTGGCGGCGGTGGGCGCCACGGGACTGGTTCACTATCGCAATCGCGAACCGGTATCGTGGCACGGCTTCGCTAGCGAGATCGCACGCCGTGTCGCGCCCCAGTTGGAAGTGGCCCCGGTTGCAACCTCAGAGTTTCCCCGACCGGCACCCCGTCCCGCCTTCTCGGTGCTCGACGTTGGGCGCTGCGAGCGGCTCCTGGGTAGACCGGTGGCGAGGTGGAGAGACGGTTTGGATGACTATTTGACTCGACTCGATCGATCAACGGATGGATGATTTGACATAGATCAGCGCTGCTGTACACCCAAGAGTGGGACGGAGACAGCGCCATGGGAGAAGGTAGAGACAATGAGTGAGCGACGCGCCCTAATTACTGGATTCACCGGTTTTGCCGGTTCGCACCTGGCCGACTATCTGCTGGCCGAGCACCCCGAGGTGAAAGTCTTCGGTACCTACCGCTGGCGTAGCCGGCGGGAGAATATCGACCACCTCGGCAACTCCATCGAGCTGATCGAGGCCGACCTGCGCGACTACACCGCGACCCGGCGGATGCTGGAAGTGACCCGGCCGGAGATGATCTTCCATCTGGCGGCGCAGAGCTTTGTGCCGTCGAGCTGGACGGCGCCGGACGAGACCTTGACCACCAACATTCGCTCGCAGACCAACCTCTTTGAGGCGGTGCGCGAGCTGGGCCTCGACCCGACGATCCAGATCGCCTGTTCGAGCGAAGAGTACGGTTTGGTCAAGCCGGAAGAGACGCCGATCAAAGAGACCAACCCCCTGCGCCCACTGTCGCCCTACGCGGTCTCCAAGGTCAGCCAGGACTTCCTCGGTTACCAATATCACCAGAGCTACGGCTTGAAGGTGATCCGTACCCGGGGCTTCAACCACACCGGACCGCGGCGCGGCGATGTCTTTGTCACCTCGAACTTCGCCAAGCAGATCGCCGAGATCGAGGCGGGGATCAACGAGCCGGTGATCCGCGTCGGCAACCTGGACGCGGTGCGCGATTTTACCGACGTGCGCGACATGGTGCGGGCCTACTGGCTGGCGGTCAACAAGGCGAAGCCGGGTGAGGTGTACAACATCGCCAGCGGTGTCGGCATTACCATTCGCGAACTCCTCGATCGCTTGCTGGCGCTTTCGACCGCCGAAGTGACCATCGAGACCGATCCCGAGCGCTTGCGCCCTTCAGACGTCGAGATCCTGGTGGGTGACTCGTCGAAGTTCCGCGCCGCCACCGGCTGGGAACCACGGATCCCCTTCGATCAAACGTTGACCGACATCCTCGCCTACTGGCGCGAGCAGTTGGCGGATCGGAAATCCTGAAGACCGGTTAGATTCAAGTCTGGGGGAGGGTTGAGTCGATGAAAATATTCGTGACCGGGATCAGCGGCTTCGTCGGGGGCCGGCTGACCCGTCACCTTTTGGCCCGCGGCGATCAAGTCTGGGGGAGTTATGCCGGCAAGCCACCGCGGCTTCCCGGTGTCGAGAGTTACCCGATCGATATCGTCGAGGCCGATGCCATGCGTCGGACCATTGACCAGACCAACCCCGACGCGATCATCCACCTGGCCGGTCTGTCGCACGTCGGGGCGTCGTGGGACGACCCGGCCTCCTACTTTCGGGTCAACGTCTTGGGCACCGAACGATTGCTCGACGCCGCTCAAGGCAGAACCGTGGTCTTTGCTTCGAGTTCGGAGGTCTACGGTCTGGTTCCCGAAGGCGAGCAGCCGATCGTCGAGTCGAGCCCGCTGCGCCCGCTCAACCCCTACGCCATGACCAAAGCGGCCGCCGAGCGGCTCGCGGTCGGCCGGGGCGCGGTGGTGGCGCGCGCCTTCAACATGATCGGCCCGGGCCAGGCGCCCAAGTTCGCTCTGCCGGCCTTCGCCTCGCAGCTGGCGGCGATCGCCGCCGGCCACGCCGAGCCGGTGGTCAAGACGGGGAACCTCTCGGCACGGCGCGACCTGGTGCACGTCGACGACGGCGCTCGCGCCTACCGTGTGCTGGCGGAAAAGGGCACACCCGGTGAGTCTTACAACATCGCTTCGGGCTGTGCCTGTTCGATCGCCGAGGCGCTCGATCAACTGATTGCAATCTCCGGTGTTGAGGCTCGTATCGCCGCCGATGCTGGCCGCTTGCGACCCACCGATTTGCCGCTGCTGTGCGGAGATCCGAGCCGGCTCGAAGCGCTCGGCTGGCGACGGGAGAAGACCGTTGCCGACGCTCTCGGCGACCTGTGGCAATCGTTGCGGGCGGGCAAGGTGGGAGGCAAGGCTTGAGCCTTTCTCGTGGCGAACTGCTGCGCAAAGTCGTCCACATGGCGGTCGGTTTGGTCGCGTTCAGCTTGCGCTATCTCAGCGCACCGCAAGCGGCAGCGGTGGCCGCGGGGGCGGTGCTGTTCAACCTCTTCCTGTTGCCGCGCCTCGGAGGTAAGCAGCTCTGGCGCGCTGGCGAGCGAGCCAGCGGCAGATCGCTCGGCATCGTGCTCTATCCCGTGGCGGTGCTGATTCTGATCGTCGTCTTCTATAGGCGCCTCGAAGTGGCGGCGGCGGTGTGGGCCATTCTCGCCTTCGGCGATGGCATGGCCTCGCTGGTGGGGATGACCCTGGGCAAGGCCAAGCTACCGTGGAACCCGGAGAAGAGCTGGTCGGGCACGCTGGCCTACTGGCTGTTCGGGACCGTCGGCGCCGTGGTCTTGTTGCAGTGGACAGTACCCGGGCAGTACGCATTGGCCTTCGCGCTGGGGGTCTGTGCCCTGACCGCGGCGGTCGCGGCCCTGGTCGAATCCTTGCCGCTGGGGCTCGACGACAACCTGCGCGTGCCGCTGGTCGCCGGCCTCTTGCTGCTCGGGCTGTTGCTGGCGCATGGGGGCTTCGCGGCGCTCGCCGAACCGGTCGCGGTGCACCGGTTGGGGGTGGGCGGCGCGGTTAACGTCGGTCTAGGGCTGGCCGCCCTGGCCGCCGGTGCGGTCGACCTCTCGGGGTTCCTGGCGGGTGGTCTGCTGGGCAGTGGCGTCTGGTGGTTCTTAGGCGGTCGCGCCTTCGTCCTCTTCGCCGTCTTTGTTCTCGGCGGAAGCCTGGTGACCAAGCTGGGCTACCAGCGCAAGGCAGAGCGCAAGCTGGCCCAGGAGAAAGGCGGCAAGCGCGGTGCCCGCCACGCTTTGGCCAACACGGGGACCGCTTTTTTCTGCGCCCTGTTCGCCGCCACCACTCCCTACCCGAGACTCTTTGCCTTGGCCTTCGCCGGTGCCTTGGCCACCGCCCTGGCCGACACTTGCGGCAGTGAGATCGGCCAACTCTGGGGCCGCCGCACCTTCCTGATCACCACCTTGCGGCCGGTGCCGCCCGGCACCGATGGCGCGGTCTCGGTGGAAGGCACCCTGGCCGGCATTGTCGGCTCGCTGGTGATCGCTGGTCTGGGCGCCTGGGCGGGGCTCTACGCCGTGTGGCCAGGGATCGTCATCGTCGTCATCGCCGCTTTCCTCGGAACCACCCTGGAGAGTCTCTTCGGAGCGACCCTGGAGCGGGGCGGTCTGTTGGACAACGAGGCGATCAACTTCCTCAACACCCTAGTCGGGGCCTTGCTGGCCTTTGGCTTGGGCTACTTCTGGCTATCGCCCTGATGAGCAAGACCCTCCTATGAGCAAGGTGCAGAGCTACATCAAACTGGCCCGGCCCTTTACCCTCATGCCGCCCTTGCTGGGGATCATGTCGGGGGCCATCTGCGCCTTCGGCTCGGTCCACAACCCAGACCCGGAACACCGCTTGACGATCCCGGTTCTGATGGTCGTTGCCTTGGGATCGTTCTGCGCCGCGCTATTGAATGCCGCTTCCAACTCGATCAACCAGATCTACGACCTGGAGATCGATCGCCTCAACAAGCCGGACCGTCCGCTGGTCACCGGGGCGCTGTCGATCCGCGAGGGATGGTGGTTCACCGTCATCGCCTACGCGCTGGCCTTGATCCCGACCTGGTTGGTGGTGGTCTATCCGTACAGCGGCTGGGGTGAGCGGCTCTTCGCGCCGCTCAAGTTTCACCAGACCTTCTTCATCTATCTGGCGGCGGTCTTCTTCTCCTCGGTCTATTCGGTGCCGGCCCTCGGGCGCACCAAGGCGCGGGGGCTGCTGGCCAACCTGACCATCGCCATCCCGCGCGGCACCTTGCTCAAGGTGGCCGGCTGGGCGATGGTGGCGCACATCTGGCACACCGAGCCGTGGTACATCGGCCTGATTTTCGGCATCTTCGTGATCGGCGCTTCGTCCACCAAGGACTTCGCCGACATCGAAGGGGACTTAGCCGGTGGTTGCAAGACCCTGCCCATCCTCTTTGGAGTCAAGAAGGCGGCCTGGTTCATCGCCCCCTTCTTCGTCCTGCCCTGGTTGCTGATCCCGCTGGGTGTGCTCCTCGCCGACCCCCAAGACCCAAGCCACCCGATCCTCACCGGCAACCCCACCGTCCTCACCCTCCTCGGCCTCCTCCTCACCGCCTGGGGCAGCTACACTTTCTGGCTCCTAGTGCGCGACCCCGACTCCCTGGCCAAGACCGAGAACCACCCCTCGTGGACTCACATGTATCTGATGGTGATGGCGGCGCAGGTGGGCTTCGCGGTGGCTTATTTGCTGTGAGCGAGGCTACGCTCTGACTTCGACGAAGCCGGCAGCGGTGAAGTCGCCATCGAATGCCAGGGCTTCGGAGAGTCGTTTTCGGCGCATCGTCGCGAAGCTCACCGCGTCGACGAAAGAGTATTCCCGCTCGTCGCGCCTCCGCAGCCAGCGCCTCGCCTCCGCTTCGGTGGACTCATCGACATGGGTGAGCACGGCTCTGGACGATTGCTCGAGGGCGTCTAGGAAAACCACGGCGGTCGAGTGTCCGGCCTTGCGGCGAAGGAAGGTCCAGGTCTCACCAGCGACGTGATTGGTCACCAGAAGGGGGCTGGCGTCGGCGCCCCATAAGGATTTTGCCTGATCGTGATTTCGGTCACGAGGAAGGAGAAGAGCGACCCAAAAGCTTGTGTCGACGAGCTTCATCGCCCGTAGACGACATCGTCGATGTTGCTGGGCTCCACATCCACCGTTCCGATCAAGGCGGTGATCGGATCTTTCTCAAGCGCCTCGGTGGGCGCTAGTTTCTCGGCGACACACTGGCGAATCAAGGCTGCCTTTGAGCATCCACTGCGTGCTGATTCGGCCTTCAGGGCGTCGTCGAGTTCTTCGTCGATATAGATCTGTATACGCCGCATGCGAGCAGTATACATCAGTTTAACCAAGACCGAGAACCACCCCTCGTGGACCCACATGTACCTCATGGTGATGGCGGCGCAGGTGGGCTTCGCGGTGGCTTACCTGCTTTGAGTCGC
>QIHU01000273.1 GCA_003231035.1 Acidobacteriota bacterium | reverse complement strand
GAAGCGGCTTGCGTGCCCACGGGACTGGGAGCACCTTGCCCAGTTTGAGGGGCGATGGTGCCGTCGGGGTCGCCTTGGTGCTCGAAGTGATCGAGGGGCGCGGGGAGTTGCGAGGTCTCGCCGGTACGCTGGTCGCCAGCGGTACACTAGAGCCGTCTGGCCATCTGCGCCTCCAGATCTTGGCACGGATGATGGACCCTTCCGGCCATCTGCTCACCCAGCTACGGCCGGAGGGCGAGCCCTGCATGGAGCCGCTTCCCGCCGGTCGCTCCTATCTGGCCTTCGTGGGCGAGATCGATCTCAATCACCGGGTCACCCTGCGTTGTTCGTCGACCCGAGGGCTGCTCGGTTCCAACGTCTACGAGCGTTTGCGGGTGGTCGATCTAGGCTTCGCCAGCGAAGAGGGTGGCTGGAGAGACCTGGTCGCTTGGACCCTACCGGGGGCGAGCGTCGGCTCGGTCGCCGCCAAGCTCAACTTCAACCCCTTGTCCTTCCCGCCGGTGTCACCGATCTCCACCCATCAGGGGATATTTGAGTTCCACAGCCCACACGGGGAAGCGCTCGGCACCCTCCACGCTGACATGCGCGAGGGCCGTTCGATGCGCACCGCCCTGCCGGGCGAGCTCCTGCCCGCCTTCCGCTTCGGGGGCTTCGGCGCGATCAGCGGCGGTACCGGGATCTTCGCTGGGGCGTCCGGCATCATGACCATGAACTCGGTGGTCAGCGTGCAGCCGCGCACCCTGGCGAACCTCTACCTTCTGGGGTTGGACGACCCGGATGGCCGCTTTCGAGCCCGGTGGGCGGCATGATCCCCCTGGACCAGCCATCACCCGGCGACCAGGTCAAGAGCCCGGCGGCGGGGTATGCCCCGCCCGAGCTTCCGCTGAGCCCGGCGGAGGAGCGGCTGCTGGCCAATGTCGACCCCTGCTTGGCCGACGGCATCGCCCTGCTTGACTGGTGGCGCCAGGCGGAGGCGAGCGGTGGTTTCAGCGAGCGCTTCGAGCTCAGCCGGGTATTCAATCGGCCCGACACCGGGTACAGCTTCTTCGCCGAAGCTCCCATTCCCTCCGGCCGTTTGCCGGTGATGGGGGATGTGCCTTGGGTCTTCTACGACCAAACCAAGGGCCGCGACGTCGGGCGCTGGAACCGCGAGGTGCGAGAGTTCGCGCTGCGTTACTTCATGCGCATCAGCGACTTCCGGCTGCCCCAGGTGGTGACCGAGGGGCAACCCAAACCACCGCCGGCCCCCCTCGATCTGCTGAGTTTCTGTCCCCCCGCGACCATCTCGCGCGAGGGCTTTGGCTACGAGCAGCTCTTCTACAAGCTGCGTGGGAGCGGCGGAATCGGCCGTTTTCCGCCTGGCGAGAGCTTTGCCATCATCGACCAACGAGAACTCTTCGAGCGCTACGAGTGGGTGGTCGCCAACGTCCAGATCTTCGATTTCGCCCTCTCTTTCCCGCTCGATCCCAGCCTGCCTCGCTTCGAGTTGCCACTGCCCGAGTCGCAGCTGGTGATTTTGCACCGGGCCTTCGTGGAAGACGACGCGAAGCCCTCTGCTGGCTGCGTGGGGCGGTATCAATTCGGCTACGCCATGCTGCGCGCTCCCGATGACGACAGCATCCTGGCTTACGGCCCCGGTCGCTTTGACGCCGGCTTCCAGCTCTTCACCTTCACCGTCGCCGACGACAGCCAGGTGCGGGTGCGCATGCCCTTCGTGGTCAACCGCCCCCGGCGCATCCTCGACCTCTCCCTCGATCCACTCGATTGGGCGCTGCGCGGCGCGCGCCTGGTGGACCGTTTTCTGGGGAGCGCCGAGACCGCTTCCTGGCTGGCCTCGATCCAACAGGCGGCGGCGCGGCTGCCCTTCCGGCCAGGGGGGTTCGATCCGGTCACCACCGGCATCACCCTGGCCAACCTGCTGACCCTCGGCCAGGCCTCGGCCCGCTTTTGTATCTCGAAGGCGGATCTGGAGAAGTTCTTCCTCATCTTCCACTTCAACCAGTACTACACGATGATCACCAGCTCCTTGCTGACCTGGCGCCAGATCCCCGACTGGCTCGACTCGGAGCGCATTCCCGAGTGGGTCAAGAGCGGGGTGAGTTCATGAGCCCGGGGCCCGGCAAGCGCGCCCTGGTGCTCTCGGGCGGCGGTGCCGACGGGGCCTACGGGGTCGGCGTGCTCAAGGCGTTGCTGACCGGCGCTTCCCCTTCCACCAACCACAAACCGCTCGAAGTGGAGATCATCTCTGGCGCCTCGATCGGCGGCTTCAACGGCGCCTACTTGGCCGGCCACATGCAGAAGGACGGGCCGGCGACGGCGGGCAACCTGGAGACGGTCTGGTTGACCGAACTGGCGCGAAAGCCCGACGGCAGCAACGGCTTCTTCCGGCTGGTGGTCGATCCAACCCGGGTGCTCGACCCGCGGCGCTACTTTCCCAACCCCTTCCGGCCGCTGATCGACCTAGCGCGCGACGCCCCGGGACTGATCGCCGACTTCTCCAGCCGCCTTGGCCACTTGCTCACCAGCCGTGATGAATCTCTCGATCAACGGCTGGTCGAGCTACTGAACTTCGCCAGCTTTATCTCGGCCGAACCCTTCTTGGATTCGGTGCGCCGCAACATTTCGTTCGAGGGAATCCAACGCGCTAACGGGGTGATCGAGCTGCAAGTGCTGGCCACCAACTGGCTGACCGGTAAGTCTCGGTTGTTCACCAACCTGGAACTGGCGGGCAGCCAGGGGCCGGAGGCGATCGTCGCCTCGGGTTCGCTGCCCGGGTTCTTCTCGCCGCTCGCCTATGGTTCTCAACTCTTGGTCGACGGCGGCGTGGTCCAAAACACCCCGCTACGGCCTGCGATTCGCGCCGGTGCGCGCGATCTCCACGTCATCTACCTGGACCCGATGATCAAGGACATCCCGTTGCCCCATTTCGAGAACACCGTCGAGACCATCTACCGGATGGTCCAGATCAGCTGGGCGGCGGCGGTCAATGACGACATCGGCGACGCCGCCGAGATCAACCGCGGCCTCGCGCTGCTCGAGCGGTTGGCGGGCGGAGTGCAACTGGCAGGGGCCGAGGCGGAGGTTCTCGCCAAGGTGGGTCCGAAGATCGCCACCCGGGCGCGGGCAGGGCTGCGCTATAAACCGCTGACCATCCATCGCTATCGGCCGATCGACAGCCTTGGGGGCGAGCTCGGCTTCTTGAACCTGAAGTTCGATCGCCTCCGTCGGTTGATTCAGCGTGGCTTTGTCGACGCCATTCATCACGACTGCAAAGCGGCGGGTTGCGTACTGATTGACGCCGCGGGGGCGCGGCCGCTGGCGGCGCCGGCCATCGATCAGAGCGGGGTCGTGAGGTGAAGAGCCGACGAGCCGTCATTTTGCGTCGCCTAGCCCTTAGTGCCCTCGTCGCGATGGTCGCCTGCGCCGCCTTTGGCACCCTGGCCTATGCCCGCTACCCCGGTATCTCCATCGGGCTGGTGCACCAAATTCGCCAAGCGAGCGTGGTGGAGAGTCGCAACCTGTTTCGCTGCATCCGCTACTGGGTCGAGTACATGGAGAAACTAGAACGCGATCCGGAGACCGGGGTCTACGCCTTCGGCAACGGTGAGGACGAGCGCGGTCTGGGAAGCTGTGTTCTCGCCTTTCACCGCGGCGAATTCGCGCCCGCGGCGAGTTGCTTGGAGCGGCTGGTGGCGGAGGAAGGAGACAACGAGGAACGGCTCTTCTGGCTCGCCATGGCTTACTTGCGAGCGGCGGAGGCGGACAACTGCCTGGCCCCGGTTCTAGCGACAGCTGAGGGCCGGAGCGAGGTGCACCACGACACGGCGAGCTACTGCACTCTGCCGCTCGAACGGCGACATTCGCGCCCCGAGTTCTCACGCCAGGCGATGGCCACCTTCGAACGGCTGCTCGATCGCTACTCGCCGCACGATCCGCTCTACCGCTGGCTGCTCTCCTTCAGCGCCATGACGGTCGGTGACTTCCGGCGGGAGGTGCCGGCACGATACCGGATCGACACGCCGTTCATCGATCGTTTCTATGGCGAGCGCGCCGATGCCGTCGCCCAGCGCAACGCTCACCTCTCCTTCGTGGATCGGGCCGCGGAGCTGGGGGTGGCGACCGCCGATGCCGGCCGCGGGGTGGCGGTTGAGGACTTCGACGGCGATGGGGATTTGGACCTAGTGACCGGCGGCGCCTTCCAAACGGTGCGCTTCTATCGCAACCAAGGCGGCCGTCAGTTTGTTGACGCGACCGCCGAGGTTGGCCTAGGCGGCGTCACCCAGCCCTTCAGTATTTCCGCCGCCGACTACGACAACGACGGCTGGATGGACCTCTTCGTCGCTCGCCCCTTCGACCGCTACCGACTCTTTCGCAACGTCGGAGGCGGCCATTTCGTCGACACCACGGTGGCCAGCGGCCTCGCCGCGGCGGCGGAGCCCGGCTTGCTCGCCGCCTCGTGGACCTCGGCTTGGGGCGATGTGGACAACGACGGCGACCTAGATCTCTTTCTCGCCCAGTGGGGGATGGCGATGCCCTTCGTCGCCGGCCTGCCCGGCAAGCCGCGGATGAACTCGACCCTCTTTCTCAACCAGGGCGGCCACTTCGTCGATCGCACCGCTGAGATGGGGCTGGCGGCGGTGGTCGACGATGCCTACTACGTGGGTGCCACCTTCGGCGACTACGATGGCGATGGCGATGCCGACCTCTTCCTCTCGAGCCCGGTGCGGGGGGCGAGCCGGTTGCTGAACCAGGGCGACGACGGCCGCTTCCACCCCGTCTTACCCCTCGGGCGCCGCGAGTCCGGCTTCTACGCCGCCTTTGTCGATGTCGACCACGACGGCAGGCTCGACCTCTTTCAGGGTGGGTTTAGCGACGCCACCACCAGCACCCAGATGACTGTCTTCGGCGAGGGGCTGGAGAGTTTCAAGTCGGGCCACAGCACCATCCTGCTCCAGCGTGAGGATGGCGAGTTCGACGAGCGCAACGACTTTTTCGCCGGTGACATGCCGATGGCGACCATGGGCGCCTCGTATGGAGACCTCGACAATGACGGCTGCCTCGACTTCTATTTAGGGACCGGGAATCCCGAGGGTTGGTTCGTGCTCCCCAACCTGATGTACCTGGGTGTGCGGGAAGGTCGCAATTGTAGTGGCCAACTCGAGAACATCTCGATGCTGGAAGGTTTTGGCACCATTCAGAAAGGCCACGGCATCGTCTTCTTCGATTTTGACGACGACGGCGACCAAGACGTCTACTCGGCGCTCGGCGGCATGTGGCCGGCCGACAACTGGCCCAACCAACTCTTCGTCAACGAGAGTGACCTCGACCGTTCGTGGGTCAAGATTCGGCTGCGCGGCCGGCGGACCAACCGCTTCGGGGTCGGAGCCCGGATCACCGTGGTGGCCGAGGCGGCCGGTGGCGAGGAGATCCTGCGCCGCTATCACATGGACAACAAGACGGGATTCGGCAGCGCTCCCTACCTGGCTCACCTCGGCCTCCTGGATGCGGTGCGCATCCGCGAGGTTCGAGTCTTCTGGCCGGTCTCCGGTTGCCACCATTCCTACCGCGCCGAACTCAACCAGCTTCACATTCTGGACGAGGCGGCCTGTGGCTCGATCGCAAGAACGCGCCCGACCGTCGTCGCCGACCGCACCGCTCAGCCTCCCGCGGACCCAGCGAAAGTAGACACCGTGTCCGCGGACACAGCGAGATAAGGAGAGACCGATGAAGGATCTGACTAGCAACATGTTGCGCTTCTCTTGGGCGATGGGGCTGTACAGCGCCCGCCAGGCGGCGCGACTGCTCAACCCGGCCGAGGTGCTCAAGGGGGCGCCGGACGCCGCCGAATCGTTCGGCGCCGTGACCGATACCGTGGTGGCGCAGTTCAGCGCGAACCTGCGCCAGACCTTCGATGTGGGAGAGAAGATCCAGGGGGAGATCGTGCGCGCCATTTTCGGATTCGTGCCGGCGGGCGGCGCCGACGCTGTCTCTTCGGTGGCCTCGGCCGCCTCGGGGGTCGCGGCGGCGGCGGCGCGAGCGGCTGGCTGTCCCTCGACCGCGCGCTTGCCGATCTTCGACGCCCATTCGAGCGCCGGAGAACAGGTGCTGATCTCCTACACCCGGGGCACGGGCCGCTTCAGCGCCGACAAACGCTACATTGCCTTGACCAACCGCTTGTTTCAGATCGACGGCCAGGAGGACGGCGTTCACGAAGGCACCTGGGAGGCCCTGCCCAGCAGCTCTTGGGTCGCCCCTCGCCGCCGGCTAGCCCGATGGACCAGCCGGTGGGCCCGGTCGAGCATGTGCCGGTGAGCGCCAACACCATCGCCCTCTGGCGCTTCGCCGACGGCAGCTCGATCAGCTCGGTCGGGCCAGCGGCGACCCACCTGATTCCGCTTTCGGACGGCTCCTTCCTCTTCCTGGTGATTACTGCCCAGATCATCACTCAGGGCACCGGACGCTGGGCCGGAGCCCGTGGACTGACCCAGTCGATGGGGGCCACCCTGGTGCCGGCGGGGGTCGACCTCTTCGGCTCCG
>QIHU01000271.1 GCA_003231035.1 Acidobacteriota bacterium | reverse complement strand
ACCTTCCAGGCTTCGCCGCCACCGGCGAGGATCATCTTCAGATCCTCTTGCTCGGCAAACTCGATGGCGGCTTCGATATCTCCCTTGCGATTGGCGACGATGACCACCGGCCGGTGGCTATCGAGCGCCTTCGCCAGCGCCTCCATTTTGAGGTCACGTTCGAGACGCTCGCTGCCAGCGGCGACGGCTTGCCCGTAGTGGCGGGCGGCGGCCAGCCAGTCGCGCAACTCTTGCTGCTTCTCTTTGGCCTTCTCTTGAGCCTCATTGAAGGGCGTCTCGCGCACCGAGAAGGTCGCGAAGTCGCGAAGTCGAAGCTGCGGGTTTGAATTTCCGGCCAGTACAGGACCATCGCCGCATCCGGCCGAAGAGTCATTTCCTCGACCGTCCAGCCGTCGAAGTCGAGGATCGCCGCCTGGCCGGCGATGACCCCGTCGCCGTCGATACCGGGGACGGTCAAGGCGTGAGTGAGGCCGTTGGCGCGGGTGACCGGAATGAGCTCGGTGGCGGGGTGGACGGCGGTGGTGGCGCGCAGGTGAGGGTTGTAGCTCCCCATTTCTCTGCTGTCATTGGTGGCTTGCACGGAGCCGATCTCGACCAAGCCGGCTTGGCTCATGGCGTCGAAAATGCCGGGGTAGACGTGCAGGCCGGTGGCGTCGATCCTCGTCGCTCCAGGAGGAATCGGCAGGTTGCTACCGAGGGCCTGGATCTTCCCGTCCACGATCACCAAGGTGCCCTTGAAGGGCGCGGCGGAGATCGGATGGAGGGTGCCTCCCTCTATTACGAGAGTGGCGGCTTGCGCCGGGGAGGCGGGCGGGAGAACCCACATGGTGGCGACGGCGGCGAGAGTCCAGAGGGTCGTGTTCAATCGGCAGCGCATTAGTGCACCTCCCGGCAGCTATAGGTTGTCTCTTCTTGCCAGATCACCCGCGTTGGGCTCTCCGGCGCCTCGTCGCCACTGGCTTCTCCGTCGTCATCGTCCTCATCCTCATCGTCGCCCAAGATACGTTCCTTGAGCTCGTCGACCTTGGCCTGACGCTGGCGGTCGATGGCGCGGTCGAAATAGAGATCACCGTCGATGAAGGTTTTGTCGACGACCGAGAACATCGACAACGGATGGCCGTCGTAGAGGACCAAGTCGGCATCTTTGCCCACCTCGATCGAACCGACGCGGTCGTCGATACCGAGCTGGATCGCCGGGTTCAAGGTCACCAACTTGAGCGCCTCGATCTCGCCTAGGCCGCCCCACTTCATCGCCTTGGCTGCCTCTTGGTTGAGGTGACGCATCTCTTCGCCGCTGTCCGAGTTGATCGAAACCACCACGCCGCGTTCGGTCATCAGGGCGGCGTTGTGCGGGATCGCATCGTAGGCTTCCATCTTGTAGCCCCACCAATCGGAGAAGGTCGAGGCACCGGCGCCGTGGGCGGCGATCTCGTCGGCGACCTTGTACCCTTCGAGAACGTGCTGGAGGGTGGCGATTTTGAAACCGAACTCTTCGGCCAAGCGCAGGAGTTGCAGGATCTCGTCGGCGCGGTAGCAGTGCGAGTGCACCAGCCGCTCACCTTCGAGGATCTCGACTAGCGCGTCGAGCTTGAAGTCGCGCCGGGGCGGTAACGGGTTCTCACCGGCCTTGCGCGCTCGCTCGTAGTCGCGCCAGTGTTGTTGATAGGTGCGGGCTTCGGTGAAGGCCTGGCGAATGACGTCCATCACGCCCAGGCGAGTGCCCGGGTAGCGCTGGGTGGAGCCAGGGGGGCGGAAGTTCGACCGTTTCGGGTTCTCGCCGAGGGCGAACTTGATCCCCGCGGGCGCTCCTTCAAAGAGCAGGCCGTCGGCGTCTTGGCCCCAACGCAGTTTGATGATGGCGTTCTTGCCGCCGATCGGGTTGGAGCTGCCATGGAGGATGTTGATCGTGGTCACGCCGCCGGCCAACGCCCGGTAGATGGCGATGTCGTCCGGGTTGATCACATCGCCGACGCCGACCATGGCGGAGACCGTCACCGTGGCCTCGTTGAGACCGCCCTCCCCGGCGATGTGCGAGTGGGCGTCGAGGATACCGGGGATCAGCGATCCCCCTTCGGCGTCGATCACCGTGGCCCCGCGCGGGATGCGCACGTTCGTACCCACCGCATGGATCTTGCCGTCCTTCACCACCACCGTGCCGTCTTCAATCGTCGCCCCCGAGACGGTGTAGACCGTGGCGTTGGTGATCGCGAAAGTGCCCATACTGGCGGCGGGCCCCTGGTACAAGGCCATCGCCTCCTCCATTTCGGCGAGCGAAACGGTGGGCTCCTCGGACTCTTCCCCCGCCTCGTCGCCCGACTTGTCGTCGGCGCGCGCGGTGCGTTCTCCGGTCAGATCCATCACCATCGGGCCGGCGCTCATCGAGCCGCTGGCGGCCTCGCCGTCGATGCTCAGGGAGTAGGAGGCGGTCATCGTCCGTCCGCCCATCGATTGGCTGGTCTTGAAGCGTAGCGAATCGCCGCTCATCCGCCCTTCTTCGAGGGTGCGCGTGCCGCGCGTGCTGGTCAGCTCGCCGCTCACCTTGCCGTCTTGGGCCATCTCGATCTCGACGGTCATTTCGCGGCTGCCGCGCGGGGTTTCTAGATTGAGCGTCCACTTGCCCGAGACATCCGACCCCGGCTCCTCGGTCGGGGTGTCGTCCTTGGGTTCGGTGTAGCGCCGACCGCCGACGAAGACCGCCTCGATCGTGGTCTCCTCGGCCCAAGGTGGGGCACTGGCGAGGACGAGGTTGGCGATCTTGCCTTCCTCAATCGTCCCCAGCCGGTCGGCGACACCGAAGATCTCGGCGGCACCGGCGCTCAACGCATAGAGGGCCTGCTCGTCGCTCAAACCGGCCTCGATCGCCTGGCGCAGGCCGGCGAAGATCCGCGAGGGGCTCGAGAGGCCGTCCGAGGAAAAGGCGAAGGGCACTCCGGCGTCGGCCAGTGCCTTGGGCGTGGTTGGTGCCATGCGGCGGTGGTAGAGGGTGCGAAAGGGGGTGTCCGCATCCGGGTCGCGGTCCTTCTTTTCTTCCGGCCACTTGAGGCTGATCAAGACGGCGGTGCCAGCATCGCGCAGCTGTGCGACGCGGGTGTAGGCCCCTTGGCCTCCGTAGAGGATCGCCCTGAAGTCATACTCATCGCTGATCGCCAGCACGCGGTCGATCTCGCGGCCGAGGTGGCCGGGCATCAGGAAAGCCAGATTGGACTCGATGGCCTCTTCGAGGGGCTCGAGCGCCCGGTCATAGCTAGGTCGCTCACGGCCGCGCGGCGAAGTCGCGTAGAGAGCCTTGCTCTGGGTGTAGTGGCGCTGATCCGAGAAGAGCTGTTTGACGTAGGAGATCACCCCCATCAGCGAGCCGGGGTAGGCGCGGAAACCGCCGGTTTCGAAGGCAATTTTTTGCGCCACGGGAGTCGCCAAAACCCTCTGCTTCGGCTCCTCGGTGCCCAGGCCGATCAAGGCCGCCTGGCCGGCGAAGATACCGTCTCCCGGTGCCGTCAAGGCCGCCGTGAAGCCCGCCTTGCGCCACTTTTCGATCCGGCCGTCTTCAGCCTGCTCATCGGCGGCGCTGGCCCAAGGGGTGGTCTTGGGGCGATCCTGGGGGCCGCGGATCGTCGGACCGCTCGAGGTCCCGCGGCGACCGCCGCCGCCACCTCTGCCGCCTTCGCCTCGGTCCTCTTCTTCTTCCTGTTTCTGCCCGAGGGTGGTCAAGCCGTCGATCAAACCGGGGTAGAGGGTCAGCCCTTCGCCATCGATCACCCAGGCATCGCCGGGGATCTTGACCCGAGATCCCACCGCCTCAATCAGGCCGTCGGCCAGCAGGACGGTGACATCTTCCAACGTTTGGCCGTTGCCGACCATGACTCGCACATGCTCGATGGCATAGAAGGGCGGCGGATCGGGTCGCTCCGCTAAAGCCGGTAGACCGGGGACAAGAACGGCGAGAAGAGTGGCGAGTAACCAGCCGCGCGACGTTTGGCCAGGTGGAAGGGAGTGGAGAGACGAAGAAGGCATGGTTCGGCTCCAATCTGTCGCCCGCGCCACTCACCGATCCCATGGGTAGGCAGGGTCCCACCGAGAAGGTAGAGCGACCGCGTGTCATTGTTGAAGGAGGACTGCTTCAGACTGCTGATTGTAGACTACTGACAGCTGTAGTAGAAACTGACGAGCAAGGTCACGGTTAATCGCGGCGGCGATGAAGGCTACACACCGCGCGAGGTGAGGACGATCTTAATCGTGCGCAAGAGGATCGCCAAGTCTAGCCACGGGCTCCAGTTGGCGATGTAGGCGAGATCGTAGCGCAGCTTGTTGCTGGCGGTCGAATGGTAGTCGCCGTGCACCTGTGCCAGGCCGGTGAGACCGGGCTGGACCGAGAACCGTTCGGAGTAGCCGGGGATTTCTTGGCGGTAGCGTTCGACGAAGCCGGGGCGTTCCGGGCGGGGGCCGACCAGGCTCATGGTGCCCCGCAGGACGTTGGCCAGCTGGGGTAGCTCGTCCAACCGGTAGCGCCGCAGGATGGCGCCGATGCGCGTCAAACGCGGGTCATCGGGCGTCGCGAGCATCTCACCGCTACCCTCCTCGGCGTCGGGTAGCATGGTTCGGAACTTCCACAGAACAAAGGGGATACCACCCCGACCGATGCGCGTTTGTCGGTAGAGGATTGGCCCATTGCCACTGCAGCGGACGGCGACGGCGCACAGCGCCAGCAGCGGTGAGCTGAGCAACAGCAAACAGGTGCCAGCCAAAAGATCGAGCAAGCGCTTGAACGGTCTTCGCACCCGCCACTCTGACTGTCGAACCACCTCGATCAGCGGCATGTCGTCCACCCAGCGGTAGCGCATGCGTCCGATCAAGCTCTCCAGCGGGCCGGGCAGCAGCAAGACGTTGGCGCGCGATCCGCTCTGCTGCGAGAGGCGGTCCAGGAGCTGCGTTTGCCACTGCTGGATCTCGGTGGCGAAGATGATGTCGTCGATGTGGCCACCGGCCAGCAAGTCCGGCAGTTGCTCCACCGTTCCCAAGCAAGGGCCGAGCGCAGGGTGAGGATCCATCCCTGGCGGAGTGTCTAGCGGGGCGGGCACCCAGCCTTCGACGCAGACGTCGGGACGCTCTTCTTGACCGATCTTAGTGGCGAGTTCCACCGCCGCCTGACCACATCCGATCAAGGCCACTCGCCGCCTGGGAGGGTGGTAAAAGCGATCCATCAGAGCCCGCCAGCCGAGCAACAGGGGATAGCTGAGGACGATGAAGATCAGCAGGACGGAGCGCGGAAACTGGCGCTCCGACAAGAAGTAGTACCCGGCGAGGATCAGCACCAGCGTGGTGATGGCGGCGGCCAGCCGCCGGCTGCGCTCCACATGGCTGGCTCGCCTTGGCGAGTCGTAGAAGCCAAAAAAATAGAGCGTTGCCAGTAACCCGGCGAGTACCAACCACCACTCGCTGGCGAAAAAGCGGATGCGCCGCGCCGGCAATTGGAACTGGGTAAACGGGATGTCGAGATGGATGCGCACCAAGAAGGCACCATAGAACGCCCCCACCGTAGCAGCGGCATCGCCGCACAGGCGCAGCAGTCGCCAAGTGGCCGGGGTCGAACTGAAACGACTCACGAGGCGGACTTTACCGCGCCCAGCGGTGATTGGGCGCTATGCGGTTGGCCCTTTCCCGTGTCAAGCTACCCCGCACACGGCTTGCGAGCCGAACCGCGGACTGGGCACGGGCGAAAGAGGGAGTCGAGCGAGAATGAAAGTCACAGAGCACCTGGAGAGGGCTTCGGAACCCCTGATCAGCTTTGAGATCATCCCGCCTCTGCGCGGCGGCAATATCAGCCATCTATTGCAGCTGATCGATGACCTGATGCCTTACCACCCGCCGTTCATCGACATCACCAGCCACGCGGCCGAGGTGGTCTACGACGAGAGCCCTGGCGGCACCATCCAGCGGCGGATCAAGCGCAAGCGGCCCGGCACGCTGGGTGTCTGCGCGCTGATTCAGAACAAATACAATGTCGACGCGGTACCCCACATCCTCTGCCACGGCTTCGCCCGCGAGGAGACCGAAGACTTCCTGATCGAGCTTAACTACCTCGGGATCGACAACGTCCTAGCGGTGCGCGGCGATGACAGCGGCTACCGCAAACCGCTCAAGGAAGGGCGCAGCGCCAATACCTATGCCTCGGACTTAGTGCACCAGATTGCCCAAGTGGGCGAGGGCCACTATCTCGAAGAAGATCTGCTCAACGCCGAGCCGATGGCCTTCTGTATCGGTGTCGGCGGCTACCCGGAGCGCCACAACGAGTGCCCCAACATGCAGGCCGAGGTGGCCAACGCCAAGCGCAAGGTCGCGGCCGGCGCCGACTACATCGTTACCCAGATGTTCTTCAACAACGAGTACTACTTCCAGTACCTAGAGCTGTGTCGCCAAGCCGGTGTCGAGGTACCGATCATTCCGGGGCTGAAGATCATCACCAGCAAGAAGCAACTCGCCACCCTCCCCAGGGTCTTCAACTGTGAGATCCCCCACGCCCTGGAACAAGAGATCCGCACCGCCAAGACCGGCCATGTCACCGACGCCGGAGCCGAATGGGCCTTGCAGCAAGTCGAAGAACTTCTCGCCAAGGGCGTGCCCTCAGTCCACTTCTACGT
>QIHU01000113.1 GCA_003231035.1 Acidobacteriota bacterium | reverse complement strand
CGGGGGTGGCGCAATCTGATCCTCAATGACGAGCTCTTGCTAAGCGATCCCTACGAAGGGATGTTGTCGATCTTCGCCAAGGCGGCATTGGTGGTCTCGGTGCAAACGGTGCGCGAGAACCTGCGCCCCACCACCTTCCTCGATCCGTTGGTCACCGCTCGCTTCCTTGTCGGCGATCAAGAGCTGGCCCGCTCGCCGACGGTGCAAGTTCTCCTGCCGACCGTGGGTACCACCCACCGTTTGGCACTGCTCAACCCCCACCCGGTTACGATCACCGGTAGCCTCGAAGTGCTAGCTGACTCCGGCGCGCCATTGGCGCTGGTGGGCGGGGGAGGCACCACCGTCAACTACAGCATCCCCTTCGGCGGCTACTTCTTGTGGGAGTTCGAGGCCGCCGGGCCGGTCGCGGGAGCCGTGCCCACGGCTCAGGTGAGGATCCAAGCCGACCAGAGCGCGACCTATCCCTTGGTGCAGCTGCTCGAAGACCAGATTGTCGGAACCTCCAGCGCCGGAGCGCTGGTGATACCGCGCAGCCTGCCGCCGTCGAGGACCGGTTCGGGCTTCCTAGTGCCGGTCGACTTGGGGCTGCGCGATTCGGGTGTGGTGCTGACCAATCGCAATCCGGCGGCGCTCGACGTCAACCTGATCTTGCGTGACCTCGACGGAGCCACGGTCGCCACCACCACCCTCACCGTACCCGCTGAGGAGCAACGCACGGCACTGGCCGGAAGCCTCTTTCCGGCGGTAGGCTCGAGCTTCCGCGGCATCCTCTTGGCCATCTGTTCACCGGATTGCGACGGCGTGGGACTGACCTACACCGTCAACAGCCGTGGAGAGATTCTCGCCGCCGGCTTCCCGGCGCTCGAGCCGGAGGCGCGCTCGGCGCCCGAGTTACCGCGCTATTTCCCCTTCGCCATCGACGGCGACTCGTGGAGTTCCGACTGGTGGCTGGTAAATCTGGCCACCCGGACGGGCACCGCCCAGTTCTTCTTCCGTGACCCCCAAGGGGTGAGAACCGACTTGGAGATGGAGAGACCATGACCCACCCTCGCCCCGGTATTGCCGGTCCCCTTGTCCTCTTGTCGCTTCTCTGCGTGGCCGCGCCAACCACGGCTCAACCCACCGCGACGAGCACTATCGATGTCGACTTCACCACCATCGTGCGCGCTATCCCGGAGCTGCTTTTCGGTCAGAACTTACAGACCATCGAACGGGGTGAGGGGATCATCGACGAGTTTGGCTCGATCGATCGAAGGATCGTCGAGTTGGTCGACGAAGCGAAGGTGACCAGCCTGCGCTACCCCGGTGGCACCGCCGCCGACTTCTACCACTGGTGGCAGGCCCTGGGGCCGCAGAGCCGGCGACCGTTGCAGTCGAGCGGGTACATCGACGAGTTCTACAAGCCGGTGATCGGCCCCGAGGAGTTCATCAAGATCTCGGTGGCACTCAAGGCGATTCCCTTCGTCACCGCCAACAGCGGTAGCGGCAGCGTTGAAGAGGCGGTGGCCTGGGCCGCCTTCTTCAACTCGCGCGGCTTCCCGGTCACCCACTGGGAGGTGGGCAACGAGATCTACTTCGAGGGCATCGGCACCAACGGCTTGGTCGGCTTGCCGCCCGATGTCTACGCTCGCAGGGTGATTGAATATGCCGCTGCGCTACGCCAAGAATCACCCTTCGCCCAGATCTTCGCCGCCGGGGTCATCGGGCCGGAGGAGGCGGACAGCTTCTGGAACGCGGTGGTCTTGGGCCTCGCGGGTCCGTACATCGACGGCATCAGCGTGCACAACGCCTACTTCCCGCTCTACGGTTGGCTCCCCGACGGCACCGTGCCCAGCGATGAGTACTTGTTTACGGCGATGCTCGGTGGCACCAAGGCGGTCGACCGGTCGATGACGGTGCTCGAGAACCAGCTCGAGAAGCTAGGCAAGCTGATCCCGATCTTCGTCACCGAGTACGACGGTATCTTCTTTCCCGATGAGGAGATCGAAGACCCTGATCTGACCTTGGCACGCAACCCGACGCTGGCCTGCGCGCTGTTCAACGCCAGCGTGCTCCACATCTTCCTGCGCCACCAGCGGGTGCACGGTGCGCATCACATGTCCTTGGCGGGAGACCAATTCGGTAGCCTGGTGGGGGTCGACGAGGGTGTGCTGTACCGGAATCCGCAGTTCTACGTCCATCAAGCGTACGCCCGCGAGGCTGGCAAGCTGCTGATGGCGACTACGGTGGACCCGCAGGATGGTCTGTTCGATTCCGGTGTCATCGAACTGCTCTCGGCGCAAACCGACGTGCCGATGCTCGACGCGGTCGCCACGCGCGACGCGGCCGGCGAGGAGTACGCCCTCTTCGTGGTCAACCGGAGCTTGACCCACCGGGTGGATGCACCCGTTACCCTGACCCTGCCACCTGGAGTGACCGGCACAGTGACGGTGCTCAATGGACCGAGTTTCTCTTCGCGCAACGACGCCGCCAACCCGACGCGGGTCAGCCCCAGCACTGCCTCCTTCGCCGCCACTGGCAACTTCACCTACCCGTTTCCTCCCCATTCGCTGACCGTCTTTCGGTGGACGAAATAGATCCCGCCCTCGGGGGAGAAGCTTTGAGTCGCCGAAAAATCGCCGTCTACTATCCGTGGGTCTATCTCACTAGCGGCGCTGAGCGCACGCTGGTGGAGATCGTGCGTCGAAGTCGATTTGAGGTGACGATTTTCACCAACGAGTTTCGCCCGGAGTCGACCTTTCCCGAACTCTCGGGGATGGATGTGCGGCTGCTCGATCGGGTGCCGGTGGAGCGCTCGCTGGCCTCGGTGGGCAAGGCGGCGGCGAAGATCTTGAGCCAAAAGGTCGATCTGTCAGCCTTCGATGCGCTGCTCGTGATGTGCGAAGGATTGGGCGATCTGATGACCTTGCGCCACCGCGATATCCCCGCCTTTTGCCTCTGCCTGACGCCGTTGCGGATCGCCTTCGATCCCTTCTACCGGCGCCAGTTCTTCGCTCGCAAGAGCGGCTGGAAACGGACGGTGATCGGTTTCGGTAGCGCCCTCTTCCGTGCCGTCGACCGGTTGGCCTGGCGGCGCTACACCCGCGTTTTCCCGATCAGCCAGGAAGTCGAGGGGCGGATTCTGGCTGGTCGACTGGCGCCACCTGAGCGCTTGCGTGTCCTCAATCCAGGGATTGACCTTACCGCTTACACACCGTCCTCCCAGTCCGATCGCACCTTCTTCGTTCCCGGTCGGATCATGTGGACCAAGAACCTAGAGTTGGCCATCCAGGCCTTCAAGCTCTTCCGCCAAGAGGTCGAAGACAAGGAGGGCTGGCGATTGGTGATCGCCGGCATCGTCGACGAGAAGAGCCAGCCCTATCTGGAGAAGCTCCGCGCCCTGAGCGCCGGGGACGAGGCGATCGAGTTCAAGCTCCTGCCCAGCGATGAGGAGATGTTGAGCCTCTATCGCAGCTGCTTCGCTACCCTGTTCACCGCCTTCAACGAAGATTGGGGGCTAGTGGTGATCGAGGCGATGGCCTGTGCCAAGCCGGTGGTGGCGGTGAACCGGGGAGGGCCGTTGGAGATCGTCGATCACGAGCAGGACGGTCTGCTCATCCAGCCGGATCCGCGCTCCTTTGCCGAGGCCATGCTGCGCCTGGTGCGCGAACCGGAGTTGCTCGATGGATTGCGTCGCCAAGCTCCCCTGGGAGCGGCGCGTTTCGGTTGGGACCCCTTTGTCAATGCTCTCGATGAGGCCATCGAGGCGGATTTGATTCTCGCGGAGGATAGTCGATGAGTACCCGATCCAGCTCCCACCAAGACGAGATCGAGACTCTCGTCCACCGGCTCACCGGCGCCCTGCGGCGCCGACGTTGGCAGTGGCTCGTCTTTTTCGTTGTCGTATTCATGGCCGTTCATGTCGCCGGCTTTCTGTGGCCGGCGACCTACGTGGCGCGGGCCGCGATATTGATTGAGATGGCCCGTTCCAGAGTTCCGGTGGACGCCGATCCCAACGACCCCACCACCGTCTTGACCGGCGCGGTGTCGGAAGAAGAGGTGATGTCCGAGATCGCCATCCTGACCAGCCACGAAGTGCTCGAAAAGACGGTCGAAGCGACTGGCATCGACCAGGCGCCCATGCCGTGGTACCTGCGGCTGATCTTCGGCCCGGCTCGGGCCTACGACCGCTGGTACGCGAGCTACCACGACCTACCGGAGCCGAGCCCTCGCGACCGGGCGATCCATGGCCTCACCCAGAGCCTCTCGGCCACCCGGCTCAAGGATTCGAACGTCTTGCTGGTGACCTTCGAATCGGGAGACCCTGAAGTGGCGGAAATCGTGCTGGACAACCTGCTCGAACACTATCTGGATCACCACGTGGAGGTTCATCAACCTTACGCGGCAGGACCGTTCTTCACCGATCAAGCCGACCGTTCGGCCACCGATTTGCGCGAGCAGGAAGATCGGCTGCAGCAGCTGAAAGAAGAGGCGGGGGTCGCCGATATCGTGGCCGAGCGCGAAGTGCAGTTGCACCACGACGCGCAACTGCGCCTCGAAGCGGCGACGCTGGCGCGCCGTCGAGCGGAACTGCGCGGGCAGATTGACTCGTTGAATGCGGACTGGAGTACCGGGCTGGACACAAGTAGCAACAGGCCACTGATGCGCTCGCCGACACTCGACAAACTCAAGGCGGAGGTGCGGGAGCTGGAAGGGGAACGAATTCGGCTCGAGACGCGTTACAACGATGATTTCCCACTGGTGGTGGAGAATCGGCGCAAGCTGGAGCTGACCCGATCAGCCCTGGTCGAGGAACGGGGTAACGCCGCCGAGATGAGCCCAACTCTGCTCGAGATCGAACGCCAGCTGTCGCAAACGAGGGCGGATTTGGCCGGCGCCGTCGAGCGCTCCAAAGTGGTCTCCAACCAGCAGCGACGCTCGCGCGGACGGTTGTTGAACCTCGACCGCCAGGCGCTCGCGGCGGCGCGCTCCGAACGGATGATCGCGGCGGCTGAAAAGCGCTACTTGTTCTACCTTGAACGGGGCGAAGAGGCACGCATCGAGAAGGCGCTCGACCTCGGTAAAGTGACCAACGTCAGTATCGTGCAACGGGCGGTAGCCTTGACCAAACCGGTGCGGCCCAAGAAGACGGTGCTGCTCATGGTCTCTATCTTGGGTGGCATGCTGCTGGCTCTGTTGGCAGTACTGATGCTCGAGCTGCGCGCCCTCGGCTGGGCGGGAGTTTTGCGGTCGGCGGTGCCGACTGAGGATCGAGAGGAGCTGGAAGTTTGAAGACCGCCAAGAGTGAGGAGAGCCCGCCAGGCGCTGGACCGCGCGAGGAGTCCTCGGTCGGCCACGGCGAGCGGGTGGTGATCCAAACCCGCTTCGGCGACAGGGTGCGCTACTGGCTGCGCAACCTGCTCTTGTTCGGGGGCAACCGGGTGATCGGTCAGCTCCCCGGCCACGCTCTGCGCCGCGCCTACTACCGGTACGCCCTGGGCTGGGAGATTGGCGAGCGGACCAGCATTCACCATGGCCTCAAGGTTTTTGGCGGCCGCGGCCGAGTGAAGATCGGCCGGCGCAGTACCTTGCAGATGGATTGCCTTATCGTCGGTGCGGGAATGGACGATCTGACCATCGGCGACGATGTGGCGATCGCCTATCGCGCCTGCCTGGTGATGGGCAGCCACGATATGTTCTCGCCCAGCTTCGACGGCATCACCGGTCCGATCACCATCGAGAATCATGTTTTCGTCGGTAGCGGCGCTATCGTCCTGCTCGGCGTCACCTTGGGTGAAGGGGCGGTGGTCACCGCGGGGTCGGTGGTCACCAAGAGCGTGGCCCCCTATACCATCGTGCGCGGCAACCCGGCGCAGGTCGTCGCTCGCCGTCCGAAAAACCTGGCCTACACCGCCGAACACTTCTGGCCTTTCCACTAACCGTCCCCACCCTTAGAGCGAACCCGCTGAGAGAACCATGGATTTTGATTTCACTCCCGAGCAAGAAGAACTCCACGACGCGGCCGTCGAGTTCGCCCGCGGGGCGCTGAACGAAGGGGTCTACGAGGCCGACAAGGAGGGCCGTTTCTCGCGCGAGAAGTGGCGCGCGGCGGCGCGGTTTGGCCTCCTAGGCTTGCCCATTCCCGAGCAGTACGGCGGTGCCGGTAGCGATCTGCTGACCACCATCCATGCCATGGAAGGGCTCGGCTATGGCTGTTGCGACAACGGCTTGCTCTTTTCGCTTAACGCCCACATGTGGAGTGCTCAGGTGCCGCTACTGCGCTTCGGCAACGAGGAGCAGAAGGATCGCTATCTGCCACCGATGGTGGCGGGGGATCTGATCGGGGTGCACGCGATCACCGAGGAAGGGTCGGGCTCGGACGCCTTCAACGT